>DYSM01000525.1 GCA_020718265.1 Draconibacterium orientale
CGGGTGATTGTGTTTTGGTCGAAAAACCCGAAACCGATGCTCAAACACCTTGATTATCTGAAAGAACAGAATTTGAATTACTACTTTCAATACACGCTGAACGACTACGACAAAACGATTGAAAAAAACGTGCCGCCGCTGCAAAGCCGTATCGAAACGTTTATCGAACTGTCGGAAAAAATCGGCAAAGAAAAAGTCGTTTGGCGGTTCGACCCTTTACTTTTGACCAAAGAAATCGGCACTGAAGAGCTTTTGCGCAAAATTGAAAACATCGGAAATCAACTCAAAAACCACACGCAAAAATTTGTGTTCAGCTTTGCCGATATTTCCGCCTACCGCAAAGTGCAAACCAACATGGACAAAGCGCAAATACCTTATATTGAGTTCGATACGCCGTCCATGGAAACGCTCGCCGCCGGCATTCAACAACTCAACAAAGCGTGGAATTTTGACGTAGGCACGTGTTCCGAAAAAATAGACCTTGAAAAATTCGGCATCACCCACAACAAATGCGTGGACGACGATTTAATGATAAAACTGTTTGCCAAAGATAAAATTCTCATGGATTTTTTGGGATACAAACCGCCAACCTTACAAACAAGTTTATTCTCACAAAATATTGATAATGAGCCAGATAAGCCAAATCTAAAAGACAAAGGGCAACGCGAACTTTGCGGTTGCATTATGAGCAAAGACATCGGGCAATACAACACCTGCCCGCACCTGTGCGAATACTGCTACGCCAACACCTCCAAAGAAACTGCGATGCAAAACTTTAAATTGCACAGTCAGAATATGGTTAGTGAAACGATTTTAATAGAATAGTTTCTTTGTCTGATAAATTCAAAAATACAAGTAGTCAAAACAACCTTGTGAAACTCGACAGCTACCATGTTGATTAAAGTTTTGTCAGCCAAAATTTGATAATATCAAAGAACTTATTAAATTTGTACCTGTGGCTGACGCAGGACACACGAATTCCGTGCCTAACTCACGGATTACAAATCCGTGATACAAACAAGTAAAACTTAAAATCCAAAAAATATGGACATCCAAACAATCGCAAAATATCAAAAAGACTTTGAGCAACATGCTCACAAACTTTGCTTTACGAGCGCGGCGTGGACAATAAAGGTTTCGGACGAATCCGCAGCAAAGGCGACAAAATTTTATTCGGCGGATACAATACCAATCAAATGAAATACAAACTTTCGATTCCGGATAATCGCCCGCTTGCCGATTTTTTACCCACAATAACCATTAAAGCAAAAGATTTTGCCAACGAACTGACAAATTTCAATGTCCAAAAAGAAAATCTGAAAGGCGAACAAAACATAACGTCCGAACACATCAAAAACAACAAAGGCGTTCGGGAGTTATTACTCAAACGCGGCATCAAACCCGAAGAACTCGAAGCCGAAGAAGACATCAAAAAAGTAGAAAGACGCTTATTATCCGAAGATAAAAAACTGCTAAAAGACGTTCCGAAATTGAATAACGATAACGATTTCAACGAATAATAAAACGTTATACTGAAAATGGAATAATGTGATAATGTGATAATTTTCTGATTATTAAGTTTTTAAAAAAGTATAAATG
>DYSM01000101.1:0-7834 GCA_020718265.1 Draconibacterium orientale
TGACTACTTTTTGACCATTGAATGACTACTAAATGACAAAACATTCGATTGAAAGTATAGCTATAATTTACACATATTCAATTATTTATACGTTTTTTCACAAACACTGTTTACAATGTTTCTAAATTATTTTGTAGTTCAAAAAAACTATTTTAATTTCGCAACATATTCTAAAACATAAAATTTTATCATTATGCCAAAAATTAACAGATATCAAGACATCAGTCAGATAGACCGCGAAGCCAAAAAAGATTACATCGACCGTCACTCGCCGTTTGTGCATTGCGAAGCAACGGCAAAAAAAGGTGAACCGTTTAAAGTAAAAGTGAAAATGGGAAATGAATACAAACATCCCGATGACTTCGACCATTACATCAGCTACGTTCAACTTTGGAACGGAGAAGTATTTTTGGGCGAAGCGCATTTCACGCCCGGCGTGCTCGGGAACCAACCCGGACATGCACAAGTGGATTTTTACATCGTTCCGCAAAAAAGTTTGAAACTGACTGCTATGTCCTATTGTACCAAACACGGTTTGTGGCAAAGCGACGAAGTGTCAGTGGAAGTAAGCGAATAAATTCACGTTAGCCGAAATTTTTTGAAAATGCAGACAGATTTTTTTATCTGCATTTTTTTGTCGGCACAAAAATTGTTATTCTAAAAGGAACTGTTTAACTGATATTTATGCGAGCTGTTTACAAATATTTTGTTCCTGAAAAAATCGACTATTTCGATTATTTAAAGACTAAAAGTTTTATCGTTTTAACATCAGTAGGCTTTCTGTTGCTTTCTGTGCTTTTGGTTAAAGAACTCGTAACTTGGAATGATAATACTGCCATTACACTCCTGTCGCTTGTTCCGATGTTGCTGCTGTTTGTAGCCCAATTAATTTTATTAAAAAAGAAAGGCATCGGGTTTGCCGGAAATTTGTTTTCAATCGGACTTGTTTTGGCTATTGTGCTTGCACTCAACACATTTAAACAAGAAGTTCCCGTAACAATTAAGTATCATCAAGGTTACTACACTGTTCTGGGATTATTGGCGACGGGAATAATGTTTTCAAACCGCGTTGTTGTTATCATCAACGCAGTCATTGTGTTAGCCACAACAACCCGTGTGTACCTCGTGTCGTTGGAACGTATGCCCGAAAATGCGAAAATGTTCACATCTGCCTATATTCATCACGTAACAGCCGTGTTTATCATTACGCTTTTAGGCTTTTTTTTATTGAAATTTGTGAACAACGCAGTTCGGAAATCGAACGAAGAATATAATCGTAATGTTCTGCAAAACAAGAAGTTAAGTAAACTTTTAGCAGGAATTAAAGAAACATTTTCAACACTGAAACGCCTCTCGGACGACGTAAGTGTTTCTGCTGAAAATCTTCGTACAAGTGCCTCACAGCAAGCTTCTAATGTAGAAGAAATTTCTGCAACGATTGAGGAAATGACCGCCTCCATAACACAAAATGCAGACAATACTGAAAAAGCAGCAAAAACCGTAACGAGTACGCTTAACTTTGCATCGATGAGTGAAGAATCTATTCGCGAAACCCTTAGCGCAGTGCGTGAAATTCAAAATAAAATAATGCTTATCGATGATATTGCGTGGCAAACCGGTTTGCTGTCGCTTAATGCCTCCATTGAAGCCACAAAAGCCGGCGATGCGGGCAGAGGTTTTTCAGTTGTTGCACGAGAAGTGAAAAAATTGGCAGAAAAAAGCGGAACCGGTGCCGACGAAATTACACGGTTCGTCGATTCGTCTATAAAAATTTCCGACCGAGCCGGCTCGTACATGCGCACCTTAGTTGTAGATATTCACGAAATTGATGTTGCTCTGACTGATATTTTACGAGCATCCTTTGAGCAACGAAACGGCAATGCGGCTATCAATGAGTCAGTTGCGCAAATTAATGTGATAGCTCAGGATAACGCTCATATTGCTGAAAATTTGGCTCTTTCTATTGCCGAATTGTCCGGCGCAAGTGCTAAAATCGAAAATCTGCTAAAAGAATCGTAATTAAACAGCAGTCAATTTGTAGTCAAACTGTAGTCATTATGTCATTAATTTGTTTTTTTTCGTTACACAACCGTATTACTTCGTATTTCACTGTGTAATGAATTTTATCAAAAAAACAAAGTAATCAGCCGAATTCTTATTGACTGATTACTGAAAACTGTTTACTGATTTCTGAAATCTATTCTTTTTCTTCCCAGAAAATTTGGAACTCAATTTCGTGTTCGCCTTCCGAACGTTCATGTTCTATTGAAAATTCTGCACGAACCGGAACATAAATACGCTCGCCGGCAATCTGAATTTCAAAACGCTCATTATTTTCAATGGCATCAGCCAAGCGGCGAAGTTTCGCTACAAATTCGTCTTTCGGATACGATTTTTCGATGTCTCTGTCTTTTTTCATTTTTCAAAATTTTTCAAATAAACGAAATTTTCTTAACAAAAACGACCGATACTCTTGCGAAATCGGTCGTTTTGTTTATATTGCTCCTAAAAAAATAATCTCTATTTTACAGCTTTTACGATTGCTGCAAAGGCTTCCGGGTTGTTCATGGCGAGGTCGGCAAGAACTTTGCGGTTCATTTCGATGCCTTTCGCATGAATTTTACCCATGAATTCCGAGTAGGACATTCCGTGTTCGCGCACGCCGGCGTTAATACGTTGAATCCAAATTGCACGAAATTCGCGTTTTTTGGCTTTTCTGTCTCTGTAAGCATACAGCAAGCCTTTTTCGTAGGTGTTTTTGGCAACTGTCCACACGTTTTTGCGGCGGAGGAAGTAACCTTTGGTTTGTTTGAGCAGTTTTTTGCGTCTTGCGCGAGCTGCTACTGCGTTTACTGAACGTGGCATAAATTTCTGTTTTTGACTTCGGGTGGTTTGTTTACGCTTTTAACCCGATAATCATGTTAATAACTGTTGTGATTTTGGCGGAAGCGGTCTGCTTTATCTGCCGACTCTTTTAATTTGCATTCCTGTCCGGGTGTTGAAACCTGCAAGGTTTATTTCATTGCCAGCAATTGTCTGACGTTTGCTTCGTCCGCTTTGTGAACGGTAGTGAAGTGTCCTAAGTTACGTTTACGTTTCTTGGACTTTTTCGTCAGAATGTGGCTTTTGAAAGCATGTTTGCGTTTAATTTTGCCTGACCCGGTGAGCTTAAAACGTTTTTTAGCTCCACCTTTGGTTTTCATTTTTGGCATAAGATTTTTCTTTTTGTTTAAATAACTAATTAATTTATTTTTTCGTTGGGGCAATATACATGATCATTTTTTTGCCTTCGAGAACAGGCAATTTTTCCACTTTGCCGAATTCTTCGAGAGCTTCGGCAAATTTGAGCAAGGTTATTTGACCTTGATCTTTGTAAACAATGGCTCTGCCTTTGAAGAACACGTAACATTTCACTTTGGCTCCGTCTTGCAAAAATTTCTTTGCATGTTCGAGTTTGAAATTGAAATCGTGGTCATCAATATTCGGACCGAACCGAATTTCTTTTACGACAACCAAAGTTTGTTTTGCTTTGAGCTCTTTTTGCTTCTTTTTTTGTTGATAGATAAATTTCTGAAAATCAACAACTTTACATACCGGCGGATTTGCATTCGGCGATATTTCCACCAAATCCATTTCTTGGTCTTCGGCAATGCTCAAGGCTTCGCTCAGCGAGTAAACGCCGGGTTCAATATTTTCACCCACAAGGCGCACTTCATTCGCCCTGATTCGGTGATTGGTGCGATATTCGAATTTTGAGTCGCCACCATCTTTTTTTAAAGGTTTTTTCTCTATTGCTTTGTCCTCCTGTTTAGTTTGACATTGTATTCTGAATCGGAATTACACCGAGTTCTAATTTTCAAATAATTCTGTTTTGATTTGATTTTTAACAAGTTCTGCAAATTGTTCTGCAGTCATTTTGCCCAAATCGCCTTCGCCTTGTTTTCTTACGGACACCATGCCTTCGTTTTCTTCGGATTCTCCGACAACAAGCATGAACGGTATGCGTTTGAGTTCGGCTTCTCTGATTTTCTTTCCGACTTTCTCGTTTCGTTCGTCAATCAGGGTGCGAATATCGTAATTATTTAGCAACTGCAAAAGTTTTTTTGCATAGTCGTTAAATTTTTCGCTGATTGGCAAGATAATAGCCTGTTCCGGAGTGAGCCAAAGCGGGAATTTTCCGGCGGTGTGTTCAATCAGAACTGCCACGAAGCGTTCCATGGAGCCGAACGGCGCGCGGTGTATCATTACGGGGCGATGTTTTTGGTCGTCGTTACCCGTATATGTGAGGTCGAAACGTTCGGGTAAATTGTAATCCACTTGAATTGTGCCGAGTTGCCAACTTCTTCCTATGGCATCTTTGACCATAAAATCGAGTTTTGGTCCGTAAAATGCAGCTTCGCCGTATTCGATAACGGTTTTCAACCCTTTTTCTTGCGCAGCTTCAATGATTGCAGCTTCGGCTTTGTTCCAATTTTCGTCGGAGCCGATGTATTTTTCGGGTTTGTTCGGGTCGCGCAAAGAAATTTGAGTTGTGAAATTGTTGAAATCGAGAACTTTGAAGATATATAGTACAATGTCTATCACTTTCAAAAACTCTTCTTTTAATTGGTCGGGGCGACAGAACAAGTGCGCATCGTCTTGCGTAAATCCGCGAACGCGCGTAAGTCCGTGCAGTTCGCCGCTTTGTTCGTAGCGATAGACGGTTCCGAACTCGGCATACCGAATTGGTAAATCGCGGTAAGAGCGCGGTTTGCTGCGGTAAATTTCGCAGTGGTGCGGGCAGTTCATGGGTTTGAGCAAAAACTCTTCGCCCTCGGCAGGTGTGTGTATAGGTTGAAACGAATCCGCGCCGTATTTGGCGTAGTGTCCGGACGTTATATAAAGTTCTTTTTGACCGATATGAGGCGTGATAACGGGTTCGTAGCCGTAACGCGTTTGGAGTTTTTTCAGAAATTGTTCCAAACGTTCGCGCAACATCGCGCCTTTGGGCAACCACAGAGGCAAACCGGCACCTACGCGTTGCGAGAATGTAAAGAGTTCCAGTTCTTTACCGATTTTTCGGTGGTCACGTTTTTTTGCTTCTTCGAGCAACGTTAAATATTCTGTCAGCAATTTTTGTTTCGGAAACGTGATGCCGTAAACGCGGGTGAGTTGCTTGTTTTTGTCGTTGCCTTTCCAATACGCGCCGGCGATGCTCATGATTTTCGCAGCTTTTACATAACCTGTGTTTGGCAAGTGCGGTCCGCGGCAAAGGTCTGTGAAGTTTCCTTGTTCGTAAAATGTTATGGTTCCGTCGGTTAGACCTTCAATGAGGTCAATTTTATATTGGTCGCCTTTTTTTGTATAGAAATCTAAAGCTTCGGCTTTTGCAACTTCTTTGCGGGTGAAGGCGTGTTTTTGTTGAGCAATTTCGAGCATTTTTTTCTCAATTTGTTCGAAATCATTGTCGGAAATGGATTTGCCTTCGGGCATGTCCACATCGTAATAAAAGCCGTTTTCTACAGCCGGACCGACCCAAAGTTTTATGCCGGGGTAAATTGCTTCCAATGCTTCCGCCATAATGTGTGCCGACGAATGCCAGAACGCTTCTTTACCTTCTTTATCGTCCCATTTGTGGAGTGCAATTTCGGCGTTTTGGGTAATTGGACGTGTGAGGTCCCAAACTTCGCCGTTAATAGTTATAGCAAGTGCTTCCGATGCAAGTTGTTGGCTGATATTTTTAGCAATGTCGTAGCCGGTAATTCCTGCTTCAAATTCGCGTGTGCTATGGTCTGGAAAAGTGATGCGTATCATAAATGAATAGATTTTATCTGTTTTCATTCTATTTTTGAGTTTTCAAGAAGAAATCATATTTAAGTAACGAAAACTCACAAAAGTAAAAAGTTTTTTTGCTTTAAGGAAACATTTTTCCGACTTTTTTTATGCAAACGTTTGCGATTGATTTTTCGGGTGTTGAAATAGTGATTTCGTGAATTAAATTGGACGTTTCGTGTAAAACATTGTGTAGTTCAATAATTTTTGTTTTACTTTGCAAACGGTATAAACATATAAATTATTTTGCCTATGAAAAAAAATCTGTTTTTAATTGCAGCAATGCTCTTCGCGTTTGTCGGAGGCTTGTCGGCTCAGGAAGACGATGAGTTTACGGTGGATGACGGAGGTTCGGCAGGCTTCAGTTACGGAATAAAAGGTGGCTTGGTTTCAAGTACGTTTGCTTCCGAGTATCAGAAATTGAGCGGCAGTAACGAAAGTCGCACAGCTTTTTCGGGCGGTTTATTCGCCGAAATTGCATTTTCCGATATGGTTGGACTCTCCGTGGAGGCATTGTACGTGCAGGAAGGCACCTTGAGAATTGACCCACGCTATGTGTATCACTATTCGTCTTACGGAAATTCTCCGTATGGCAATACATTCAGCACTCCCGTTACTCAGAAATTAAACAACAGTTTAGTTTTGAGTAAAGCGAACTCTAATGTTATTTTGCATTGTGTAGAAGCTCCCGTAATGTTGAATGTGTATTTGCCCGAAATGGGCGATGCGCGTCCGAAAATTTATGTCGGAGGTTCGTATGACCACATCCTGATGGCTCAATCACGCGATTTGTTAGTTTTATCACGAGGAGATTCTTGGGATGCAACGGGCAATATAGGGTCAGACCCGTCAAGCGATGAGACCTACACATTGCCACAACGTTCAACCGAAAATGTTACCGAAAGTTTTGAATACTTTAACGTTAGTGCCCTTGCGGGTGCCGAATTTAAAGTCGGTGCATTTTCTGCGGATATTCGATACAAAGTTGGTTTGAAACCAATTTCGAATTTATCTACATTCAAATTTCAAAACTACGGTCGTCAAGATTTTTCAACAAACACATTGTTTGTGTCTTGCGGTCTTTATTTAAATGAATTATTTTAGTTTCTAAACCAAAAACAAATTTTAATTGTATGAAACGATTATCATTTTTAACATTTTCATTAGTTTTGGGTGCTCTAACCATTTTCAGCGCCTGCCAAAAAGATGACTTTACAGAAAAAGACGCCATCAATTTGATTAATGACCGAGATGTATCCGATGCAATGATTGCAGATTCGCTTGCAAACTCAGTTTATTTGACCATTCAAGTGGTTGATGCTTCGAACGACTACGTTTCTAAAAGTGCAAACAGCCTTGAAGGAATGACAGTTACGGTAAGCAACGGTGCTGAATTTCAAACCGGAACCACAACCGCAAACGGTATGATTTATTTCAACGACCTTCGCAAAGGTAAAATCTCTTGCCAAGTATCCGGAACAGATTTTACGACTGTAGATATCGTGGCAAACGTAACAGCAGCAGGATATTACAGTATCCAAGTGCCTGTTTTATCAACCACCACAGGCTTGACCACAATTAAAGGAAAAGTTCAATACGAAACAGACCTCACTAACGGTGCACGCGAAGCTGCTGCCGGAGTAAATGTTGTATTGACTGCCGATATGGGCGCATTTTTTAGCAATATCTCAGGTATCGAATCTATTTCTGTAAGCGGTTTCAATGTTTCGGCAACCTCCGGAACAGACGGTTCTTACCAATTTGCTGTACCTGCCGATGCAAACGGTGACATTGTTTACACTGTTGCAGTTCCGCAATTTGAAGCTTCACAAACTATGTTATTGAATAAAAAAGACGGTCAAATCTTAGCGAACGGCAGCAAAAAACAAACTGTTACAGCGCGTTTTGGTACAGATTTATCTTCAAAAGCATCAGACATTCCTACAGTAAGCGGTGTTTACGCAGTTTTCTCTGCTCCGAATTACACGCAAACTGCCGCAGTGTTGCAAGCTGTTTTGTACAA
>DYSM01000101.1:7934-9155 GCA_020718265.1 Draconibacterium orientale
TCCACGCTGGAAGCCGGCGAAGGTTACATGACCGCTCCGACTGTAGATTTTTACAGTGAAGTTACCGGTTTGATTCCTGCTAATACAGTGAAATACGAAGTTTTTGCAAACTCAAGCTACCAAGTTCACGGATTTGATATTCTTGACGGCGGACAAAATATTCTCGGTAACAACATCAGCATAGCCAGCGGCGACGCAGCTCCTGAAGTATCTGCTCTTCCGGGCGCAACTATCGTAAAAAATATCTACCTCGGAACAGGTTTCAGAGATTTTAGCTACGGTAAATAATTTTAAACCAACTGTTTATACCATACAAAAGGCGGCTCTTCGGAGTCGCTTTTTTTGTAAATTGGTATCTGCTCAGCGGTTTAAAACCGCTAAGCAGGTATAAAATTCGGATTACAATTCGTTTGCTAAGTTTACAATATGACAAGCCACAACCGCAGCGGTTTCCGTGCGCAGTCGGGCAGGCGAGAGGCTGATTTCCGTGAAACCGTGCTGTTTTGCAAGTGCAATTTCTTTGGGCGAAAAATCGCCTTCCGGACCTATCAGAATTAAGGCATCGGAGCCGCTTTTATATATGTTTTTCAGATGTTTTTTTTCGCTTTCGTAACAATGCGCAATAAATTTCTGTCCTTCAAATTTTGTATTTTTTATGAAATCCGAAAATTTTGTAAGTTCCGAAATATCAGGCTTATAGGCTTTGTAAGATTGTTTCATAGCTGCAATTGTAACAGCTTCCAAACGTTCGTTTTTGATAATTTTTCGTTCCGAAAAGTCGCAAAGCAAAGGCGAAATTTTGTCAATTCCGATTTCCGTAGCTTTTTCTAAAAACCACTCGTAACGGTCGATATTTTTTGTCGGCGCGGCGGCGATATGTAGCTGAAACGGTCGTTTCCCGTAATTTTCATTTTTACTTAAAACCCGAACCGTGCAAAATTTTTTACCAATTTCGGCAATTTCAGCTTCAAAAAATCCGCCTTTACCGTCTATAAGTTGCACGCGCTCGCCAACTTTCGACCGCAAAACCTGCACCGCATGACGCGCTTCTTCCTCAGGAAGATTGTAAATATCTGTTTGAATATCAGGGCAATAGTATAAATTCATTTTTTGATTTGATGATTTTTTGATTAGAAAATGTGCTGATTTAAAAAAAAACAGATTTTTAGTTAGTGCTTGTAAGAAAACTCATAACACATTGAAATACTTAATATTATAGAA
>DYSM01000526.1 GCA_020718265.1 Draconibacterium orientale
ACTATTTAGAAACAACTGAATGACCATCGTATGACCACTATATGACTAAATATTCGATTGAAAAAATGGCAATAATCCACATGAAATCAAATACCTACATATTTTCTACAAACACTTCTTACAAACTTGCACCGATAAGCGAAACCGATGAGATGGTGTCGCCCATGCCAACGAGCGTAACGGGTTTTTCTATAATGATGGTCGGGACGGCAATCACGTCAAAATCTTTGTGATAAAAAATGCCGGTTTCGCGCAGTTCGTTTCGTCCGTATGCGGCATCAATGTATGCGGCAAGGTCGTTGAGTTCACTTATTCCTACATCCGACACTTTTTTATGTTGTGCGGCAAGCAGAACATAAGCAGAGTTCAAAGCACCCGTTGAGGCTTTTGCTGCGGCGACAAGGGCTGCAGTTTGCATTCCGTTTCTGTTTTGCAACGGCTTGAGCTTGAATCCTTTGCGCTGAATGGTGATGTACAATCCGAACATGTGCAATTGTATGCGCGCCACATTCATATACGCGAACGCTTCCACCAATGCGCTGAATAAATTTACGGAATGTGTATGTGCATTGCAACTGTCGGCTAAGTCGGGCTTGTCAATAACTTCCATGATGTCAATAAGTTCGCGTTCGTTTACGCCGATACTGTCTGCGAAATTTCCGAACACATCCACAAGTTTTTTACGAATAATTTTATCTTGAGTTGAAGCGACTTCAAAGTGCAAGATGTGTTCTTTGGCATTTTTGCGCCAAACTTTTATTTTTTCTACGGATTCGTCAATGCGTTCTGTGCCCGATTTTCCGTTCGGAAGTTTTTCCTGCAAAAGTTGATATCCGGACAAAATAAGGTAATCATACTCAAATTTGCCCGAAGCCATTGCGCGGTCGAACGCAGGGTCGATTTCTAACTTTAAATTCAACGGGTCGTAGGTGGCGATGAACCGATTAGCTTTCGGGCACGTTACTTTTTTGCCGTTTACAGTTATGCGGTCGTCTTTATCAAACTCTATAATGTAGTGTATCAGCGGAATATCGCTTTTGCGTTCCATGAGTGAGACTTGCATGGCTTTGCCGTCGTCGGTAAAACTTTTTAGGTTTGGCAAATTCAAAAATAAGCCTGCTTGCTCTTTCGGCAGCGATGCCGCGTGCACATACACAGGATTTACGCCGCACACCGCAGCTACGTTTGCCACAATGCCGCCCTGTCCGCCCATTTGCAGTTTTTCGGTGCCGAGAAGTTCGAGCAAGGTCAAGAACGTTTGCTCATTTTCAATAATCCATTCTTCGGCAATTCCGTTTCCGAAACATTTAATAAGCCCGCGCAACGCATCTTCGGGGCGTTTGATGCTGTTGTGTTTTTCGAGCATTAAATCGGACTCATCAGCTCCGACGGCTTGTATGAGTTTTTTAATTTCCGCGCCCGTAAGTTTTACAACTGCATCAATATTTGCATTAAATGCACTGACCAAACCTTTGATATTTGCGGCTTTTTCAAGTTGTTGTGCTCCGGTTTTATAATGCTCGAACCACAATTGTTTTTGTTCCGGAAGTGTCATATCCTATTGTTCTGATTTATCAATGAGTTC
>DYSM01000003.1:0-24040 GCA_020718265.1 Draconibacterium orientale
TTTTGAAAATATTTTACAATTTAAGTAAATTGCTTATTATCAGCAATTTAACTTTACAAACTTTCAACTTTATGACTTTTTATACTGAACTCATTAATTTCTAAAAATCTGAAATCCAATTTAAAGCCCTCTAAATATTTTCGGGGGTTTTGTTTTTTCAATACTCCGTTAATATTTTTTGTAAGATATTGATTTATTGTAAATTAGATAAGAAAATTTCTCGAATAAGAGTATGATTGTAACTAATTGGAATTAAGCGATTTGAGTCTAATATCTAACATCTAAATTCTAAAATCTAACGAAGTATTGTTTTTTATACTTTTAAATTCATATTTTTACAAAAAATATCGAAGCAAGAATTTTCAAGAAATTCGATAAATAATAATTTTCCGCATAATACAAAATAATGGAAACCAAATCGATGCACATCGCCGTGGCGGGCAATATCGGCTCCGGCAAAACAACTTTGGCAGAACTTCTCTCGGCGCATTACGGCTGGGAAGCGCATTATGAAGACGTGGAAGACAATCCGTATCTGAATGATTTTTACGAAGATATGCTTCGTTGGTCGTTCAATTTGCAGGTGTTTTTTCTGAACAGCCGATTCAATCAGGTTTTAGATATTCGGAAATCGGGAAAAACAATCATCCAAGACCGCACAATTTACGAAGATGCCAACATTTTCGCGCCTAATTTGCACGATATGGGCTTGATGCACACGCGCGATTTTGAAAATTACAGTCGGCTTTTTGCACTGATGAGTACGATGGTTGTGCCGCCGGATTTGCTTATTTTCCTACGTGCTTCGGTTCCGACGTTGGTAAACAACATCCAAAAACGCGGCAGAGAATACGAAAACAGCATTCGCATTGACTATCTCACACGACTGAACGAACGTTACGAGCAGTGGATTTCCGGTTACAAACTCGGAAATTTGTTAATTATTGATGTAAATGGCTTAGATTTTAAAGCAAATCCGAAAGACCTCAACAATATCATTGACAGAATTGAGGCACAGATGCACGGTATTTTTTAAATCGAAGCTTCAATTTTAGGATTCTCATCTTCGGAAAGCGCGTGAACTTTCCGAAGTCGAAGCAACAACGCAACGACAACAGCCGCACAGAGCAACGCAAATGCCAATTCGTTGAGACTGACGGTTGTATCTGTTGAATCAAATTGTCCGCCGAAGGTTGAGTTTTTCAATTCATCGTAATAAAAATACGCCGTAACGCCGATTGCATTGTTCAGAAAATGTGCAATTATCGGATACCAAATATTTTTGGAACAAAAAAACATGTAGCCGAACACCATGCCCAGCACCATGCGCGGCACAAAACCGTAAAACTGAAAATGTATAAAACTGAACACGGCAGAAGCTACGAGAATTGCAATATGCGGATTTTTGAACCAAGATAAAAAAATGCGTTGTACCGTGCCTCGAAAAAACAACTCCTCGCCCACTGCCGGAATCAACGCCACGATAAGTAAGTTTACCGCAAAAGCCACCGAAGAATCCGTAATCAAGAACATTTCGGTAATTTTGCGTGCAGCATCTTCCATCGTTTTTAGACTTGTTTCCAATGCGTTAAACGATTCGGGCAAATTCAGCGCGGCATTGTATTTTCCCAAAACCCCGATAAGCGGTATTGATGCGAGAAGCACAAGTGTAACACGTCCGAAGGTTTTCAGATTCAAATCTTTACGAAGATTCAAATACGTTGGAATCCTGTTGGTTTCGGCATCCGAAAACAGCCACGCCGCCGCAAATGCCGGCGCGACAAACATGCCGACAGACTGAAAAGCCTGCGAAAATTTTAGATACGGAATGTTTTCCATGTCGGGCTGAAGTGAGCCAAACGGAACACCAAACAGCGGAACCGCAAGCACGGAACTCAACAAAAAGAAGAAAAGCATGGATGCTACACCCACAAATGCCAAAAGCAACAATTGCGAAAACGGATGCAGGTTTCCGAAATATAAAAATCGCATAAAAAAAACGTAACTAAAGTCCTAAAAAAACTTTGCCAAAGTTAGAGGAAACTTTGGCAAAGTAATTATGAATTAATAGAATATGTTAATTCAATTTGAATACAATCGGAACGGAATACCACACCGATACGTTTTTTCCGCCTTGCATACCCGGTTTGAAATCGGGCAAGGTTTTCACAACGCGAATAGCTTCATCATCAAGCAGTTGGTCCACGCCGCGTGTAATTTGCACTTGATCGACTTTACCTTTTGATGTAACAACAAATTTGAGATATACGGTTCCTTGAATATCGTTTTCGCGCGCAATTGCCGGATAATTTACATTTTCGGCAATATATTTGCGCAAGGCAACAACGCCGCCCGGAAATTCGGGCATTTTTTCAACAACCACAAACACTTGCGGTGCCTCTTCTTCCTCCTCTTCTTCTGTGTCCACGGTAATTTCCGTTTCTTCGTCGGCTTCCATATCAAACTCGTAATCATCTTGAATTTCAGTATCATCTTCCACAATTTCAATCACATCCGTTTGCACTTGTTGTTGCACTTCGGGTTTGGGCGGTTCTACTTCGGGACGCGTAATTTCAATCATTTCGTCCTCAATCAGAACAGATTCGGAAACCAAGCCTTCTTCATCTGCAGCCATTGTAGCCCAGTTGAATGCTGCGAGTGTCAGCCCGATAGTTACGAGCAAACCTGTGAGAATGAATCCGAATTTGAATTTTTCCAAGTTAACTTGGGGATTTTTTTTAATTTCCATGACTTTTGGTTTTTAAAGGGTTACAAACTATTTTGTGTAAAACCGCTTTGAGCGGTAAAATTATTAATTATTTTCGGTACTGTAAAAAGTTTTTTTGACTAATTTAATTTAAACACAATCGGAACCGAATACCAAACTGCAACCGCGCGTCCGCCTTGCATTCCGGGTTTGAAATCGGGCAGCAATTTTACTACGCGAACAGCTTCATCGTCAAGCAGTTTGTCCACGCCGCGCGTAACCTGCACTTGCTCAACTTTACCTTTTGCCGAGACCACAAATTTCAGATACACTGTGCCTTGCGTGCCTATTTCTTGCGATTCTTTGGGGTAGTTTATATGAGTTCAGTATAAAAAGTCATAAAGTTGAAAGTTTGTAAAGTTAAATTACTGATAATAAGCAATTTACTTAAATTGTAAAATATTTTCAAAAACACTGATAATCAAGCATATAGTTTGTTTAGCTAAAATAAAACAGGCTTTTTAGACAGGACTCACATATTAGTTCTACTATTTTAAAACCAATATATGAGCCTACTCCAAAAATTGTTTTCAGCCGCTAAGCGGTTTTGTAAGTATCTGAATTTCAATATCAGATTTTCCAAAAATAACAGCTAAGCGGCTTATCGGAGTGGTCTCATACATTGTATAAGAATCACACGACTAATTACTCAATACTCACTACTTATTTAAACTAAATGTTACAGCAAGTGTTTGACAGACATTGACTTTGCGTCCGGCGTGTTTGCCCGGAATCCATGCGGGCATGGCGGCAATCAGGCGTTCGGCTTCGGCGCTGGTTTCAGGTGAAAGTGAATTGAGGCGACGAATTTGGGAAATTATTCCGGTTCGCGTAACTACAAAACTCACATATACACGCCCTTGCACATTTTGTATGCGGGCAATTTCGGGATAGCGCAATTGTGTATTCAAATAATGGTTTAAAGCGTCCGAACCGCCGGCAAACTGCGGCAAAGTGTCGGTATAGACAAAAATTTCCTTATCGTAATCAAT
Organism: Draconibacterium orientale; assembly: GCA_020718265.1. Taxonomy (GTDB): domain Bacteria; phylum Bacteroidota; class Bacteroidia; order Bacteroidales; family JAADGE01; genus DYOJ01. The sequence goes on from DYSM01000003.1 coordinate 3,760, forward strand.
CGGAGTTGGATTTTGCAAATTTTTGGCTTCAAAATCGAAATCAACGTCTTCTGAAACCGAAGAATCATCCGGCACAATTTCCAAAGTCGCAGCCTTTCCGACGCTCGTTTTCAATTGCTTAGAAGAATCCGAAACAACGGTCGGTTGGAGAAACATTTCAACGGAAACTTCCGCAACGCGTGTTTCCGTTTCCGACGGCGTGCTCACAGATTGTTCGATGGCAAAACCGGCAATCAAAATGGCAATCACCAAACCGATTTCTAAGAACAAAAATCTGCCTTTTTCAATATCCGCACCGCTATGTTTTCTTAATTTCATCTGAATTCGATTTTAATATTTGATGCCAAGAAGCTCAAAATTCACAAATTTACTTAGATTTCAGAAGTCTGATTACAGACATTAGACTTAAAACAAACTCTTTCCAAATATTGATTAACTCTGTATTACTGTCTGTTTTCTGATTTCTTACAACTAAAACCATCTAATAACAAAACACAGTATCGAAAGGTTTGGCGTTGCGTGTGGCGCGTAATTCCAAAATCGGAAACAAACGGTTGTCGCCGGTTTCTCCTATTCTATCACCTTTTTTTACTCGGTTACCAACCAAAACCGTTGTCTTGAACACGTTTTTATACAGAATATTAGCTCCGTCATCGGTTTTCAAACTCAAATCAAATGATTTTAAATTTGAATCGTGTTTTTCTTCAATTTTAGAAACAAGCCCGTCCGCAACTGCGAGAATTTCGGAGTCCGACCGCACCGCATAACTAACGGCAGGATGCGAAACCACGAGCACAGAGCCATCCGATTGCGTAAATTTTCTTTCTAAAAAAAACGGACTCACAACGCGATAATCGTTTGGATTTAGCGGTGCATTCATCTCATTTCCGGAATAAAATCGAACTCCCGCAGAAGCATTCAATACTGAAATTGAATAAGTCAGCGCAACAAGTGTCAGAGCCAAAACAGGAACGGATGCCCAAAATCTTCGTTTGCGAAAACGTTCCGATTCCGGAAACGAAATGAGCGAAACGCGCGTTTTAATTTCTTCCGAAAAAAAATTACGAAGGTTGCCAACTTGTTTTCGCTGAGCCATTTTCACAAGCAAACGCGAATAATCCGGTTTATTTCGGTTTCCTGTCAAAATATTATCGGTAACAAACTCATGTACCTCGCGCACGCCCGACTTTATTTGTCGCATAAACGGATTGAACCACAATACGATACCCGCAATTTCAAAGAACAAAACATCGAGGCTGTGCAGCTCATCTACATGAATTTTTTCATGTTTGATAATTTCGTCTCGTTCGTGCTCGGGCAATGCCAAAACAGATTCGCTTAGATAAATTTTGCGCAAAAACGTAAACGAAACATGCTCTTTTTCAGGCACTAACACAAACGAATATTTATCTTCAGTAACTTGTTTCGCAGACTTTCCAATCTTTTGAATCGAACGCAGTTGAATCAAAAAACGAATAAGATTGATAAGTGCACCAAGCATCCAAAGCGTCAAAAGAATATTCAAAATTGATAATTTATTCATGAAATTTGAACGTTCTGAAAAACTATCAAACTGAATAAGAGCATGATTCGAGAGCGAATTGGTGTAAATCAAATGTATAAACTCACCGCGTATGTGCGTATATTGCGCGGTCGGCGGCTGTAGAAAACTTGCAACAATCGGAATTGTGAATGCCAAAATCAAACTTGAAAGCAAAAAATATCGACTCCAATTAAAGTATGCAATCCGATAATACAGATACCTGTAAAACAAGAACAACAAACTGATAATCAATGCTGTTTCGAGCAAATATATCGGCAGAGCCGTCATTTCCGTATTTCGTTTTCGGAGTTTTCATTTTCATCAATAATGCGCAAAATTTGTTCGGCTTGCTCGTCGTCCAAGTCTTTTTCCTGAGCCAAAAACGAGACCATTTTCTTGTATGAATTGTCGAAATAATTCTTCAAAACACCCGAAAAAATGCGTTTTCTGTACTCTTTTTTACTAATAATCGGAAAATATTCATACGTATTTCCATATTGCGTGAAACCGACAAACTCCTTTTTAACCAAAATTCGAACAACTGAAGATACTGTGTTATAAGGCGTTTCGTCTGGTAGCTTTGCCAAAATATCTTTTACAAATCCTTTTTCCAAATCCCAAAGAATTTGCATAATTTGTTCCTCTTTTTTTGTGAGCGTTTCCATTTTTTATGAAATTCAAGTTTGTAAACTGATATTGCAAATATAAAACGCATTTTTCAATTAAACAACTTATTTTGCAGTTGTTTAATTTATTTTTTAGTTCAAAAATACAAGCTATTAATTTTCAGTAAATTAGAGATTTCTACAAAAATCAAAAAAAGAGTATCTTTGCAGAAAATCAAAATTTAACATCAAAGTTTAAACGATATGTTTTCAGGCATTGTAGAAGAAACTGGAATTGTAAAAAAAATTGTTCGTGAAGGCGAAAATTATCACTTTACGCTGTCGTGTTCGTTTGTGAAAAATTTAAAAATAGACCAAAGTTTGGCGCATAACGGCGTGTGTCTCACGGTAGTAGATTTAACAGACGACACTTATACCGTAACGGCAATTGCAGAAACGTTGCAAAAAACGAACCTCGGTTTTTGGAAAATCGGCGACAAAGTGAACCTTGAACGCAGTATGCGCCCCGAAAGTTTGCTCGACGGACACATTGTGCAAGGACACGTGGACCAAACCGCTGTGTGCACAAAAATTGAAGAAGCCGACGGAAGTTGGTATTTTACCTTTGAATACGACCGCTCTAAAGGTAATTTGACCGTTGAAAAAGGTTCAGTTTCCGTGAACGGCGTGAGTTTGACGGTTGTCAATTCAAAGGAAAATTCGTTTCAAGTGGCAATTATTCCTTACACCTATCAAATTACGAATTTCCACGCATTTGATGTCGGAACAACGGTAAATTTGGAGTTTGACATCATCGGAAAATACATCACGAAAATTGTAAATCAATATCTTACAAACCTAAAAATTGGTTAGTAATAGTACACGCGCTTCACGCGTTGCGAAATTCCTGTCAGAATTTCGTAAGGAATAGTGCCGAGCGTGTCTGCGAGATTTTTGGCGGTATAAGCATCTCCAAATATTACAACCTCGTCTCCCTCAGCAGCTTCCGTGTCAGAAATATCAGCCATGAACATATCCATGCTGATATTTCCGATGACGGGAACGAGCTTTCCGCCGATTAACACACGACCTTTTCCGTTGCTCAGAGCGCGGTTGTAACCGTCTGCATATCCTATCGGAATTATTGCTATTTTACTGTTTTTCAGCAATTTACCTTTTCTGCTGTATCCGACAGTTTCTGTTGAATTTATAGTTTTAATTTGTGAAATAGTTGATTTCAAAGTTGCGATATTTTTAAGTTTATCGGCGTTAGTCGCACTAAATCCGTAAAGACCTATGCCGAGCCGAACCATCTCGAATTGATATTCCGGAAAGCGTTCGATGCCGGACGAATTTAAAATATGGCGCATCGGCTTTTGATTCATATCCGAAGTAAGAGTTTCATAAAAATGACGAAATCTGGATACTTGCAAATGCGTAAATTCATCTAAATGAGGTTCATCCGTGCCGGCAAGATGGCTAAATACTGACGTAATTCTCAGACGAGGATGGCGATTTAAGATTGATTTTAGTTCCGAAATATCATCAGTTTGGAAACCGAGCCGCGACATTCCTGAGTCAAATTTGATGTGAATATTGACAACATCTTGATAAAAATCTTCAGAAGTTTGAATAATTTTATTTAAAATTCGAACATTATAAACCTCACATTCTAAGTTAAATTTAAAAATATCTGCTAAATTTTCCGAATCCGGATTCATAACAATTATCGGCAAAGTTACACCCGCTTTACGCAGGCGAACGCCTTCATCAGAAAATGCAACACCAAGATAATCAACACGATGATGTTGCAAAAACAAAGCGATTTCGCCTAAGCCGCTGCCATACGAAAACGCTTTTACCATAACCAAAATCTTAGTGTTTGAATTGACTAAATTTCTGTAATAATCTAAATTGTGCAACATCGCCGACATGTTAATTTCCATGCGTGTGCTGTGTTTCGATAGTTGCAGAAAATCGGCAATTTGCTCAAATTTAAACTCGCGCGCACCTTTCAAAAGGATGAGTTCGTGATTAAAGTCAGATTGTAAAACACTGTCTAAGAACGATTTAGTAGTAAGAAAGAACGCAGACTTCGTGAATCTTGAAAATAAATACTTATGTCGTGAAATTGCTTTTCCGATTCCGTAAACATAAGAAATTTTATTGCGTTCCAACAAATTGGCAACGGCATTATAAAGCTCCGGCTCCGAAAAACCTGACTCAAAAATATCAGACAGAATTATTGTTTTCTTATTGAAATTCAATTGTTTATGTAAAACATCAAGCGCAATTTCGAGCGCGCCTAAATCAGCACTGTAAGCGTCATTAATGATTCGGCAACCGTTTATGCCTTGCCGAATTTCCAAACGCATTTCAACAGGCGGCAAAGTTTTAAATTTATCGAAGACTAACTTTGTATTTTTAGAGAAAAATGCTACGAACGCAATGCAAGTCAGGGCATTATGAAACGAGGCTGTATCTGTAAAGGGTATTTGTACTCTGTATTTAATGTTTTTATGTTGAAAAAGAATTTCGGTAAATTTTGCATTTAACTCTGAACGGATAAGAATTATTTGCGATGTTTCTTTGTCAGATATTGAAAATAATTCTTTCAAATTTATCTCATAAGATATTGAATTTGCGATATTTTCATGTAATGTTGATAAAAATATTTTCAAAGAGCAGGAAAAAAGTTTAAACTTTTCTGAAAGTTTTTGATTCGTATTTTCGAAATTCTCATCGTGAGCATGTCCAATTCCGGTAAAAACTCCAAAATCAGGGCGTATCATTTTTTTTAAACGCTCCATTTCGCCGGGTTCAGAAATTCCGGCTTCAATCAAAGCCATATCAAAACGATTATCCAACAACAAAAGCGAAAGAGCAACGCCGACTTGCGAATTATAACTTTTCGGACTGCGCACGATGTTAAACTCATCACGAAGTAAAAAGTTAAGCCACTCTTTTACAATTGTTTTACCGTTACTTCCAGTAATACCAATCACCACACCTTTGTATTGATTGCGCACATAGGCTGCAATATTTTGCAAGGCATCAAGAGTATTTTCTACGATTAAAAAAGTTGCATTTTCAAACCAATTAACTTCATTTTCGAACTCATGCGAAACAATAAAACATCGAAGACCGACAGAATAAACATTTGAAATAAAATCATGCGCATTGTGATTTTTACCTCTCAGAGCAAGAAATACAGATGACTGTTTATCAGCAACATACTCTCGGCTGTCAATAAAAAGATGTGTCAAAACGACTTGAGGATTTCCGACAATTTTGCCAAAAGTTATTTCAGATAATTGTGAAACAGAGAGTGGTATCATACGTTATAATTTTGCCTGCCGAAATGAATTGATTATTTTAGCCGAAAATATAGAAAATATGTTGTCATCCGAAGAAATACTGAAAATAATTTCAACAGAAATAGAAAAACTAAACGCGCCAAAAGCTCCGGAAGGCTTGTATCTACCTATAAAATACACACTTACACTATCGGGTAAACGTATAAGACCTTTACTTACGATTGCTGCATTTCAGATGTTTGACAACCGAATCCACAAGGCGATTCCGGCAGCTTTGGCTTTGGAACTGTTCCACAACTTCACGCTTTTGCACGATGATGTGATGGACAATTCACCCGTGCGACGCGGCGAACCGACCGTTCATAAAAAATGGAACGAAAATACGGCGATACTTTCAGGCGATGCAATGTTGATAGAAGCATACAAAATTTTGGCGAAAAGTGAGCCTAAATATCTTCCTAAGTTGTTAGATATCTTCAATAAAACAGCTCTTGAAGTGTGTGAAGGACAACAATACGACATGGAATTTGAAAATCGAAACGACGTTCAAATTTCGGAATATTTAGAGATGATTCGATTAAAAACCTCCGTTTTAATTGCTGCTTGTCTGAAAATAGGTGCTGTTCTGGGCAATGCCGAAGAAGAAATTTGCGAGAAACTATACGATTTCGGGATAGAAATGGGCTTAGCATTTCAACTTCAAGACGATTTGTTAGACACATTCGGAACTGAAGCGCAATTTGGCAAACGCATCGGCTGCGATATTTTAGAACAGAAAAAAACCTATCTTTTGCTAAAAGCTTATGAAACAGCAGACGAAATGCAAAAGCAAAAACTCAATACTTTGTTTTTGGGCGGAAATATCTCGGAATTCGATAAAATTCAGGGTGTTACAACTATTTTTAACGAACTGAAAATAAAAGAAAAAACTATGGAATTGATAGAACAGAAACACAAAAATGCGCTTTCAATATTGAACACTCTAAAAATTGACGAACAAAAAAAGCAAATTTTGTACGATTTTGCAGAAATGTTAATGAACAGACAAAAATGAAAATAGCGGACAAAAATCCACTATTTTCAATAATTTTAAACATACAAGCACTAAACAGTGCTTGTAAGAACGCTCATAACTTGTTGGTATTCTTTGCGATATAGCATAATTTCGTTCCGAATGTTTTTAGAAATTCTGTTTCAATTCAATTGAACCAATTATAAATCAACTGAATGACTACTTTTTGACCATTGTATGACTACTAAATGACAAAACATCCGATTGAAAAAATGACTACAACCTACATAAATTCAAATATTTATACGTTTTCTTACAATTACTAAATAATCAGCATGGCATCTCCATAAGTTCCGAATCTATATTTTTGATCCATAGCTTCTTGGTAAGCCTGCATCACAAATTTGTAACCGCCGAATGCCGCTGCCGACATGAGCGGAATAGAATATGGCATGTGGAAATTTGTAACTAATGCAGACGGAACACCTGCTTCGTAAGGCGGAAAAATGAACTTATTCGTCCAACCTGTGTATGGTTTCAAAAAACCTTGAGTGGACACAGAGGTTTCGAGGGAACGCAAAACCGTAGTTCCGATTGCGCAAACTTGTTTTCGATTTTCTTTTGCCGTATTTACAACATCGCAAGTTTCATCACTGATAAAAACCTGTTCGGAATCCATCTTATGTTTCGTAAGATCTTCAACATCAATGGTTCTGAAATTTCCTAAACCTACGTGCAAGGTTATCGGAGCAACTTTTATGCCTTTAATTTCAAACTTTTTTAACAATATTTTGCTAAAATGTAAACCTGCGGTCGGTGCTGCAACTGCCCCTTCTTTATCGGCAAAAATGGTTTGATAACGATGTTCGTCGTCAGGTTCAGGTTTTCGTCCAACGAAGGAGGGAAGCGGCGTATTTCCGTGTCCGTAGAGTGTTTTTTTAAATTCATCGTAGTCTCCGTCGAACAAAAAACGAAGCGTACGTCCGCGAGAAGTTGTGTTATCAATCACCTCCGCAACAAGCGTTTCGCCGTCGCCAAAATACAATTTATTTCCAATTCTGATTTTTCGAGCCGGATTTACAAGTACATCCCAAAGGCGTTGCTCGGCATTCAATTCGCGCAGCAAAAACACTTCAATTTTTGCACCTGTTTTTTCTTTATAACCGTAAAGCAACGCAGGAAACACGCGAGTGTCGTTGAAAATGAACACATCGCCGTCGTCGAAATATTCGAGAATGTCGATAAAGTTACGATGTTCAATTTTTTGAGTTTTTCGGTGCAAAACCATGAGCCGAGAACCGTCGCGGTCTTCGGAAGGATATTTTGCAATGAGTTCCTTTGGTAATTCGTACTTGAATTTTGAGAGTTTCATACGCCGATTTTGTGCTAAATTTTATGTACGGGAATTAGCAGACTGCAAATTTACAACATTTCTTGTAGATTGTCAAGACTAATTGCATCGTTTACAGAAAAATTTCCGATTTTCGTTCTTCGGAGGTTTTTCATGTATGCGCCGCAACCGAGTTTCTCGCCAAAGTCCTTTGCAATTGAACGTATGTAAGTGCCTTTACTGCAAGAAATTCTGATTTCAATAACGGGCATTTCTATTTTCAAAATTTCCATTTCAAAAATCTCTACATCGTGTTCCTTCATCGTTATTTCTCGTCCGCTTCGGGCGGCTGTGTAGGCGCGCTGTCCGTCGATGCGTTTTGCGGAAAATATTGGCGGTAGCTGTTTTTGTTTTCCTAAAAAACGTTCAGCTACAGTTTTAATTTCAAAATCGGTCAAATTTTCGGTGGATTTAAAATTTTCCGGTTCGGTTTCCAAATCGAACGATGGCGTTGTGGCTCCGAGAAAAAATTCGGCGATATATTCTTTTTCTTGAGCTTGATATGAATCTATCTCTTTGGTTTTCTTTCCCGTACATACAATTACAAGTCCTGTGGCAAGCGGGTCGAGCGTGCCGGCGTGTCCGACTTTGAGTTTCTTTAAATCATATTTTTTTTGAAGATGAATTTTGATTTTATGTACCAAGTTGAACGATGTCCAACGGTAAGGTTTATCTAACAAAATGACTTCGCCAATTTGATATTTTGAGAGCGGAATTTCCGGAGTTTGTAACATTTTTTTTAAATTTCCGATTAGTTTCTGCGGCGATTATCGGTTAAACCCCAAATTTTTATCAAGAAAAAGCCGAATAACATGCCGCCCAAGTGCGCAAAGTGTGCAACATTATCGCCGGGTACGTTTGCCACGCCGTTTATGAGTTCGAGTGCGCCGTAACCGATGACCAACCATTTTGCTTTTATCGGAACCGGAATGAAAAACAGATACATTTCCACGTTCGGATACATCATGCCGAAAGCCAACAAAATTCCAAACACTGCACCGGAAGCACCTACAGTAGGGACATTGAGCAACATGTTGAGTTGTCCCATTTGCGGATCGATAAAGTTTTTACCCTCGCGCCAAATTGTAGAGCCTTCAGACATTACTGTTGCGATTGAATCTTGCGACATTATTTGCATAAGCGACTGTATTTCAACATGTTGAACAACGGTATGCAAAGCCGCTGCTCCAAGTCCTGTTATCATATAATACAGAAAAAAACGACTTGCGCCCCAACGCATTTCGATGAATTTTCCGAACATCAGCAACGCATACATATTGAAAAAAATATGCAGAAAATCGGCATGCATAAACATGTGCGAAAGCAATTGGAACGGACGAAAAAAGTCCGATTTCGGGTGATGCAAGCCTAAAACATCTTGCAAACGTGCGCCTGCTGTGCTGTTATAAAAAAATGACATGACAAACATTGCCAAATTTACAATGAGCAATATTTTCACTGCCGGCGGGACATTAGCGAGGAAACCTCCGCGTTGTTGTTGAAACATATATAAATAGAATGAATTTTTTTGCAAAGATGTTTAAATTTTGTGGTTTTTCGAGAAAGTTTAACAATTTCTTACAAAAATGTCTATTTTTTCAGAATGATACGAAACGTTGTGCCCTTATCAGCTTCGGAATTTTTTACAAAAATTTTTCCTTGATGATACGTTTCCACAATACGCTTAGCAAGCGAAAGTCCTAAGCCCCAGCCGCGTTTTTTGGTAGTGAAGCCGGGTTTGAAAACCGTTTTTTGTAAATGTTTCGGGATTCCCTTTCCGGTATCGGTTATATCTATGAAAACTTTTTCAACTTTGTCTGTCAAAACAATCAGAATGCTGCCTTTGCCGTTCATTGCGTCGATGGCATTTTTGCACAAATTTTCTACAACCCATTCAAACAACGTAATATTCATTGGCACAAGAACTTGGCTCTCAAAAAGTTCGGTGTAATATGTTACTTTCCCTGACGTACGGAGTTTCAAATAATCCACTGCTCCGGCAATCATGGTACTAATATCAACAGGTTGCAAAACCGGTTCGGAGCCAATTTTAGAGAAACGTTCCGTAATGGTTTCCAAGCGTTTGACATCTTTGGACACTTCTGCAATCAACTTTGAATCTTCGTCTCGCAATTTCATCATTTCAACCCAAGCTACAAGCGAAGAAATGGGCGTTCCAAGTTGATGCGCAGTTTCTTTTGACATGCCGACCCAAACCTGATTTTCCTCAGCCCGACGCGAACTGCTGAAAGCCAAATATGACACTAAAATAAATAAAGCTGTTACGCCAATTTGCACAAACGGATAATAAAACAGACTTGTTAAAAGAACCGAATCGTCGTAATACACAAACTGTTGCATGTTGTCCGGCAATTCAATCACAATAGGCGGATGAATTTCTTTCATTCGTTTCAAAGATTCTTTTACGAAATCAGGATTATGACTTTTTCGTTCATTTAAGTTTCTGAATTGCAGAACATTATCCGTGCTGTCGGTCAGAATAACAGGAATTGTAGAATTGCTTTCTAAAATGGTAAACAACGTTTCGCTGGGCACGTTTTGAATTTCGCTCACAGCTTTTGCCCACATTTCAATGCGGTCTCGCTCCTGTCTCGAAAGTTTTTTTACTAAATTGCTTGAATACCAAAACACTGCAACCGCAACGAGCACCGCACCCACAAAAAGTGCGAGTTTTAAATTTTGTTTTCTGGAGTAGATATTCATATCAGAAATGAGATTTTAGAAGTGAGATATTCGACTTCAGATAAAAAATTTCAAAACTAAAAATCGTAATAAAAATTATTTACACATGTGCGAATTCCGAAAAAAACAAACGGTTCTGATGCCGTTGCGTTCGCAGTTGTAACGGTTCGTGTGTGAATTCCGCCGAAAAGTTGCATATCTGTGCGCGGATTCAAAATACAGGCAAGTGTTGTTACAGTGTTGTTTACGGTTCTCGGCAAAGGAAAAAGAACTGCTAAATCCGATTGAGAAATATAAATATCATTCGAGTTTGGAGTTTCTGCTTTCGTTATGCGATGCTCGACATAAAACCGTGCATAAGAATAGCGTGCCACAACAACAAATTCATCGAATCGCGTGCCGAACGGATGCGCAAGTTCCTGATTATAATGTGTCCAACTTTGATACGGAATGCTGTCATGTGTATAAATTGACGATGTTGCTTTATTAAATTCAGCTTGAAAAAACAATTTGTGTTTGGGCAAAACACCGTGAAGAACATCAAAGAATTTCACACCAGCTTGCCATGCAAAACGCTCTGTACCTTGCAAATCTGATGCGTATTGAGCGTAAAGTATTCCGCCTTTTGTAAGTTTAATTTTCAAATTTGCGCCTGCCAAAATATTGTGATTTCTACTTTTTTGCTGTGCAAGCGTTCTAACACCGATAATCGGCACAAAATAATCTGCCGAAAATTTATTGACATAATTTGCCGTATCGTTCGTTTGATATATTGCACCTTCAAAGATGCCAAGTTCAATTCTGTCTAAAAAATTGTAAGACAAGTAGTTAAATGCCGAATGTTTTTTTGTATGCGGAAAATAATATTTTGTTGCAAAATCTTGAAATTCGGCAAAAACGGTCGTGTATTTCACATCTTTCCATTGATAATCCGCACGCAGATACGGATAGTTAAACGCATTGTCAGACAACAACATAGAACGATAACCTTCGCCCACAAAATGTTTTCCGTAACCTAATTGTAATTTCAAATTTTCAGTCGGAGCATAAGATAAATAGGACGTTGCCATCGAATAATCCAAAAATTGAGCGGTTGCCGCAGTGCTTTTGTGCGCGCCCTGTCCCGGAACAACCAACCGATTCAGCGACCATTGATGAATATAAGGTCGAAATTGTGAGTAATTTTCGTAAAAACTTGAATAAAATGCAACATTTGTACCGATTTCGCCTTTAAATTCAATGCCTCGCGTATTGATGAGCATTCGATTTACAGAATCTTGAATTTGACCGCTTTCGACATTTAGCAAGGGATTGACATAGAATTTGAATTGTTTTTTTTCGACCGAAACAAAATCATCGAAAAATAATTTACGAGTCAGCCAATAATTTTTATGTTTTGTGTAAAATTCATTTCGTCCGTCCAACAGGTACAACGCAGTATCTACTTGATTTTTAAAATCTTGCGAAGCGATAATCGGTTTAAATCCGGTATGAATGTTGGGCGATTTCGAAAGCAAAAAATGTTCTGTCCGGTCAGACATTTCTTTTCCGAGCGGATAGTTTACGGGCTGTGACTTTGCTATATTTACAAAACCGACTAAGATTGAAAATATGAAAATTATTCTCAGAATTCGTCTATCTATAGGCATCCAATCTGTATTTATCTTCTTCATTATCATTGAGTATGCTTATGTAACTTTTATAACGTGAGGCATGAATTTCGCCGGAATCGACTGCGCTTTTTACTGCGCATCCCGGCTCGTGCGTATGTGAACAATTGTTGTATTTGCAACGTTTTGAAACTTCTCTAAATTCACGAAAATAGGTTGCCACATCTTCAGGCTTGAAGTCTGTAAGTCCGTAACCTTTAATTCCGGGCGTGTCTATCACCCACCCTTTTCCGACTTGGTGCATTTCGGCAAACGTGGTTGTGTGCTTTCCGCCGCCATAAGATTCGGAAATTTCGGAGGTTTTTAAATCCAATTTTTCATTCAAACGATTGACCAAACTCGATTTCCCGACACCTGAATTACCGGACAGCATAATTATTTTGTCCGCAATTATTTCATCAAAAATATTGATATTTAAACTCTGTAAAACAGATATTTGAAATACTTTGAAGCCGATTTTTTCATACATTTCGGTAAGCGAATTTAGCTCAGTCAATTCGTCCTTGTCTAAAATATCAATCTTGTTGAATATAATTATCGGCTCAATATTGGATTGCTCTGCGCCGGCTATAAAGCGGTCGATAAATTCGGGATAGGTTTTCGGATTTTTAACGGTTGCGACAAGTACTGCATAGTCGATATTTGCTGCAAGAATGTGCGCATAGCGCGACAAATTGGTCGAACGTCGAACAATTTTATTTTTTCTCGGCTGAATTTTTGTTATTACTCCGAACTCAGAATTTTTATCAAAATCAAAGTCCACGACATCGCCCACTGCAACAGGATTCGTGCTTTTGAAACCGATTTGTTTTAGTTTTCCGCGAAGCGAACATGAGATTATGCCTGCATCCGTGCGCACCAGATACTGTTTTCCTGTAGATTTTATGACGATTGCTTGTGCCATGAGCGCAAAAATACAAACCTTTAGTCTAAAATGTAGATTTTTCGCTAAATCTTTTTTCAAAAAAGTATAAAACAATTTCAACTATTCACAAAGATGTAACAAAAGTCTGCATTAAATAAGACTTTAGACTAAAAAATACAAAAAAAATCACCGTTTACAAATTCCGGCATTATTTATGCTTTTGTAAAGCGTGTTGTAAAAGTTGCATAAAAGACTTTGAAATTCGACAAAAAAAACGGTTTTCAAAAAAAACAAAAAGTAAATCATTATTGGTACGTTTTTTGAAATTAAGTTATCAAATACACAGAAATTAATTAGTCATCATTAAATATTTTTTCAGATGGAAAATACAATAAGAGTTGAACGCGCGAAGAAAAAAATTACACAAGCGGAATTAGCCGACAAAGTACAAGTATCGCGCCAAACGATTCATGCGATTGAAACAGGAAAGTTCGTGCCTTCGACGGTACTCGCGTTGAAAATTGCGAGTTTCTTCAATGTAAAATTAGAAGAGCTGTTCAAACTCGAAGAAACGGATTTAAAATAGTTCGAGCCGTAAATTGAGCGGCTTTGCGATTCGTTTGTTCGGCACCGTGCTCAGATTTCAAACGAAAAGGATACTTGAGATGTAATTACGTTCAGGTATCTTTCCCGTTTTATGTAATGAAACCGAATTTAGACTATTTTACCAACTTCAACGTTTGTTTTGAATTTTCGTTCTGAATTACAGCAAAATAAATGCCGCCGGTTAGGTTCGTAAAATCTATTCTATGAGACAAATTTCCTGTTTCATGAAAAGATGTCGAAACCAAAACACCAAGCGAGTTGTATATTTTTATCTGCGTATTTTGTTTTACAGGCGAATCAAATTCAAGATTCAATGTATTAACAATTGGGTTTGTATATCTAATATCATCGTTTTGAACAAATTCCGAACCGACAAACAGCAACGGATTGTCCAATTGAAATTTCAGCGTAACAGGCAAATGGTCCGACGCTGTGTATAAAGCATCAATAACCTCCGCCGACGCAGAATTGTTTGTGCCGTCGTTTACGGCATCGTTGAAGTGCGAACCGTCCTGCCCAACCGTAACATAATCAGCTACATCATAAGAAACCGCATTGGTGTGATTTTGTATTGCGGGCGACACCAAAATAAAATCAAAACGGTCGTCCATTCCGCCGCCTGCCGCGCATTCGCCCGACGAATGAGTGGATTGCGTGTGATAGTCGGCATACGCATAATTATTTGTCCATTCGCCTTCTTGGTCAATCGGGTCATAAAGACGATATGCGGCATTTGAGTAATTTATCAAATTTTGATAACCTTGCTCCGATGCTTTGTAAAAATTCAAATCGCCTGCAAGCACGTAATTGCTTCCGATTCCGAGATAACCATTTTCAATGTTATACATAAGTGTCGAAGTAGCAGTTGCACGGTCATTGGCATCAGACGCTGTGCTTCCGGCTTTTGGGTGCATGGAAATGAATGCTATCGGTGTAACGGGTTCCGTCAAAGCGTTCATTCGGTAGACGTCCACGTGTCCTGTATTTGAACCAAGCGGAATGTCGAATGATGCTTGACCTGTAAGTTGCAGTTTCCGACTGTCATAATACATGGCATTTATAGAGTAATCGCCTGTCCAATTTGCACGTTTATAGTACGATACACCATTGATATTTAATGTTTCGCTCATCAACAAATCTATGGAGGCAGAGCTTGCATTCATTTCGTTTACACACAAAATATCCGGTCTCACAAAACCAAAAATCTCTCGAAGTGCCTCGTTTTTTGTGTCTGTTGGGTTGTTATCGGTTGTGCAATACGTTGTTGGTCTGTCGTAATACAACAAATTGTAGTGCATCAGCTTAATTTCATTTTGGGCTGAAGCAGTAAAAAGCAAAAATAGAAGCAAAAAAGGAATCAAATGTTTCATAAAGATATTTAAACTAAAAAAAACGCCCCATGTTTATCTCGAGGCGTATAGTTTTTGTAATTAAAAAAGAAATTTGCTAACCTTTAAGAGCCTCAGCACCTGCTGTTATCTCTAAAATTTCGGTCGTGATTGCGGCTTGTCGCGCTTTATTATATTTCAATTTCAGCGCGCGAATCATCTGTGTCGCATTGTCTGTAGCTTTGTGCATCGCAGTCATACGCGAGCCTTGTTCTGCCGCAAAGGAATCTATCAAAGCCTTATACAACGTGGTTTTGAGCGAACTCGGCACCAAGTAGTTTACAATATTTTCAACATTCGGCTCCATGATATAATCGTGCGAACGCTTTGTCGAATCTGTAGAACTTTGTATCGGGAGAAATTGCTCGTGTTGCAAAATTTGAACTGCGGCATTTTTGAATCGGTTGTAAACAAAATCAATTCTGTCATACGTTTTGTTCAAAAACAGTTTCATCATCTTATCTGCATAGCCGGAAACGTGCGCAAAACTCATATCTTCAAAAATTTCATCAGCACGTTGATATGGGACATAACCTTTGCCGGACAAAATATCGCCACCCTTTTTTCCGATATTTAAAATTTTAACATTTCCTTTTGCATATTGCTCAGCATAAGTTGTTTGGATTAAATCAATAGTTTTCTTGACAACCGTAGAATTGAACGGTCCGCACAAACCTCTGTTGGAACTGATGCAAACGATTAAAACTTTGGTAGGAACTCTGTTTTCGCCAAACGGATTTGCCGAGATATCCAAACCGGATTCCGTCAAATGTTCTAAAATTTCGTGTTGCTTGTTGGCATACGGGCGAAGTTTAGTTATCGCATCCTGTGCTTTGCGCAGTTTAGCAGCCGAAACCATTTTCATGGCATTCGTAATCTGTCTGGTGGATTGCACCGACGTGATTCTCGACCGAATTTCTTTTAAATTTGCCATACTTTTTTTACACTAATGAATTCACTAAAACAACGTAATCTTTGGCGGCAACGTCTTGCGAAATGCCTTTCAATTTCGCCCAAGCTTCGTATTTTGCAGCACCTTTGAAGTCAAATCCGCCGGGGCGACTGCCTTGCACATCGCCCTCGGTAACTTGTTTGTAAAGTGCATAGAGTTTCAGCAACACATCGTTTGAAGGACGTTCGCCAATGGTTTTGGATTTTGCAACTGATTCGTTAAACAAACTTAAATCCGTCATATTAAACTACTTTATAGCTGGATGCTACATCTTTTGCAACTTTCGTCAGCACTTCAACCGCTTCGTCAGACAGATTTCCTGATTTCAAAGCATCTAACACATTGCGATGTTTTGCTTTCATAAATTCAAGAAATTCAACCTCATATTCTTTTACCTTATTTACAGGCACATCGCGCAATAAACCTTTTGTTCCGGCAAATATTATGGCAATTTGTTCTTCCACTTTAAACGGATGGAATTGCAATTGTTTCAATATCTCCACATTGCGTCGTCCTTTATCCAAAACGCCCATGGTTGCGGCATCCAAATCGGAGCCGAATTTCGAGAACGCTTCGAGTTCGCGGTATTGAGCTTGGTCTAATTTCAAGGTTCCGGCAACTTTTTTCATGGATTTTATCTGAGCATTTCCGCCCACGCGCGATACCGAAATACCAACATTGATAGCGGGACGAATGCCGGAGTTGAACAAATCGGATTCCAAGAAAATTTGTCCGTCGGTAATGGAAATTACGTTTGTCGGAATATATGCGGAAACGTCACCTTCCTGAGTTTCGATAATTGGCAAAGCTGTAAGCGAACCGCCGCCTTTTACCAAATGTTTTATAGAATCGGGCACATTGTTCATTTGAGCTGCAACTTTATCGTCTTTGATAATTTTTGCGGCACGTTCGAGCAAGCGTGAGTGCAGATAGAAAACGTCACCCGGATATGCTTCACGTCCCGGCGGGCGGCGGAGTAGTAACGACACTTCACGGTAAGAGACGGCTTGTTTCGACAAGTCATCGTACACAATCAGCGCCGCGCGTCCGGTGTCGCGGAAAAATTCGCCGATAGATGCGCCGGCATAAGGAGCATAAAACTGAAGTGCTGCCGGGTCGGAAGCCGTTGCCGAAACGATTACGGTGTAATTCATAGCACCATGATTTTCAAGTGTTTTGGCAATATTTGCTACCGTTGAACCTTTTTGTCCGATTGCAACATAGATGCAATACACCGGTTCGCCGCTGTCATAAAATTCTTTTTGGTTGATAATCGTATCAATTGCAATAGCGGTTTTTCCGGTTTGTCGGTCACCGATAATCAACTCACGTTGTCCGCGTCCGATTGGAATCATGGCATCAATTGCTTTTACGCCGGTTTGCAATGGCTCATTTACGGGCTGACGATAAATAACGCCCGGAGCTTTGCGCTCAATAGGCATTTCGTAAAGTTCGCCTGCGATAACGCCTTTACCGTCAATAGGTTCGCCGATTGTGTTGATGATACGTCCCAACATGCCTTCGCCGACATTAATGGACGCGATACGTTTGGTTCGTTTTACAATATCGCCTTCTTTAATGCCTCTGGACGGTCCGAGTAATACGGCTCCGATGTTGTCTTCTTCCAAATTGAGGGCAATGCCTTTTACGCCGTTTGCAAATTCTATCATCTCATTGGACTTCACGCCTCTGAGACCGTAGATGCGGGCGATTCCGTCGCCGACCTCAATCACGGAGCCAACTTCTTCAAAATCAGCTTTTGTGCTGACTCCTGCGAGTTGCTGTTTTATGATTGCTGAAACTTCTGCCGGGTTTATTCCTGCCATGATTATGTTATTTTAAAATATTCAATATTTATTTGCCGAGTAATGATTTCTCAATTTGCTTTAATTTATTTGATGCCGAGCCGTCAAATTGTTCATCTTCCATACGGATTATGAAACCGCCGATAAGCGTTTCATCTGTTTCGGATGTCAGTTCGACTTTGGTTTTGAAACGAATAGCAATTGAATCTTCAATTTCTTTCAAGAATTTTGCATCTGTTTTTTGAGCCAAAGTCAAATGAACCGCAGTGATGTGATATGACTTTCGATAAGTTGCCAAATAATTTCGAGCGATGTCTTTCAAAGACGCTTCTCGCTTGTTTTTGGTCAGCAATTTCAAGAAATCCAAAGTCAATTTTGAAATTCGAGAAGCAAGCACGCCGTCAAAAATCACATTTTTTTTGGACGCCGCAATGACCGGACTTTCCAGCAGGAGTTTAAAATCCTCGAGACCGGCTACATCTTGCAACAATTTCATATCTACACTAATTTTTTCGGCAATGCCTTGTTCTTGTGCGGATTGGAAAAGCGCCTTGGCGTATCTGACTGAAATTCTGTTCGAATTCATATTAATTCAATTGAATGTCTTTGAGTAACTTGTTTGCCAATTCGGTTTGTTTTGAATCTGATTTCAAATTTTCGCGCAAAATTTTCTCAGCAATTTCAACGGAAAGTGCAACTACTTCCTGACGAATTTGGCTCAATGCCGTAGCTTTTTCGCTTTGAATTTGATTTCGAGCGGCAGCTACAATTTTGTCGGCTTCGGCTGCGGCTTCGTGTTTGGCATCGGAAATAATTTTTTCTTTTACTTCGCGCGCTTCCTTCATCATCTGCTCTCGCTCTAATTTAGCCTGATGCAAAACTTTGTCGTTATCTGCCTGTATTTTAGCCATTTGATCGCGTGCTGATTCGGCAGATTTCAACGCATTTTCGATGGAATCTTCACGTTCTTTGAGCATTTCAAGAATCGGTTTCCATGCAAATTTTTTCAACAAAAATAATACTATTGCGAATGTAAGAAACATCCAAAACAGTAGTCCGAAATCCGGTGTAACTAAACCCATGTGCTTATTTTTTAAGATTTTTGACTCAAAATAAAAAAGGTTAGGTTCGACCAATCGTCGAACCTATAACCTTATTAAAGAATGATTAACAAGCTGATAACGATAGCAAAGAAAGCTACACCTTCAACGAGTGCGGCAGCAACAATCATGTTTGAACGGATTGTGCCCGCTGCTTCGGGTTGGCGTGCAAGAGCTTCCATAGCGCGTCCGCCGATGTTACCGATACCGATACCGGCTCCGATAACTGCTAAACCTGCGCCAATTGCTGCTCCCAACGGTCCGTACTCTGCTGCGGCTTGTAATAATACGAATAATAACTCCATGATTTAAAATTTATATGAGTAAATAATTCTGCTTAGTGATGTTCTGCGTGTTCGTGTTCTTCCGTTGCCATGCCGAAATACAATGCCGACAGCAGTGTAAATACATAAGCTTGGATGAACGCAACTAACAATTCGAGGAAAAATAAAAATACTGTAAATATAGTTGTAAACACTGCTCCTCCGAATCCCGCACCTGTCGAAATTTCGCCGAAAATAAATATCAAACTCAAAAATCCGAGTCCTACGATGTGCCCCGCAGTGATGTTTGCAAACAAACGCACCATGAGCACGAACGGTTTCACGAAGATTCCCATTATTTCGACCAAAGGCATAATAGGCAACGGCGGAACTTTTAGCCACCACGGCACGCCGGGTGTCCAAACGATGTGTTTCCAATAATTGGCATTGGCATTGAAACTTGTGATTAGAAATGTAAACAATGCTAATACCATTGTAACGGCTACGTTACCTGTTAAATTCGCGCCTCCCGGAAAAATCGGAACCAATCCGAGTAAATTATTGATAAAGATAAAAAAGAATACTGTCAATAAATAAGGTGTAAATTTTCGATATTTTTTTTCGCCCAACGATTCTTTTGCAACATCATCACGAATGAACAAAATCAACATTTCGAGCAAATTTTGCAAACCTTTCGGTGCTTTTCCGCGTCGGCGTGTGTATGTGCGCGCAACGGAAATGAATATCCACAATAAAATCGTTACACCTATAAATAAGGACAACGTATTTTTTGTAATGGAAATATCGTAAGGACGTATTTCTTTGCCGTCAACCATTTCTATGACTTTTCCTTTATTTTCGCCCTCGTGTGCAATTTTAAACCCTTTGTATGCTTCGTGTCCGTGATGAAATTTAGACGACATAAAAACATGGAACTTGCCCGAATGTTTGCTGACCAAAATAACAGGCAAATAGATACTTACGTGTTTCTCGAACAACGTTGTGATATGCCACTCGTAGGAATCCGAAATGTGGTCAATAATGAATTTACCGGGTTTGAAT
>DYSM01000003.1:24140-31930 GCA_020718265.1 Draconibacterium orientale
TGCAAAATTAAACAAAAAATCTAAACTCAGAATGTTTTTAAAACATATTTCAGAAAGTTTAGCATTGTTCTTTTTTACCAAAAAAACAGTAACCGTAATTTATTAAATATCTTATTTTCGACTTAATAAAAAAGGCTCGCGCCCTACCCTGCTCGCTCAATACAAAAATTCATACGCGCTTCGATACGCGCCGATTTCATTGACGTAATCCAAAAATTTAGAATAAAACGGATGTCGGGTTATGGTTGCCGAATCGCCGATGACGACTAACTTTTTTCGCGCGCGTGTCATGGCTACGTTCATACGCCGAATGTCAGACAAAAAACCAATATTACCCTCTGAATTTGAGCGTACTAAGCTAATATAAATCACATCGCGCTCTTGCCCTTGGAACGAATCGACTGTATTTACCGCCGTGCGCGAAACCACGTAATCGGCAAACTGTTTATTCTGCATAATATCCTTTAATACAGAAACTTGCGCGCTGTAAGGCGAAATTATTCCGATATTTTTCAACGATTTTATTTTGCCCGAATATTCTAATTCAGCCAAATATTTTTCGAAATGCGAAAACAACAATTCAGCCTCCTCGCGGTTGTGCGTGCTCAGCGTTTCGGGATTTGTTTGTTCCGAAAAGCCGCAGCCGGCAGTATCAATAAATTCCAACGGCATGTCCGAATCAAACAATTTGTGCGTTGCCACCGAAACATGCGCAACAAGTTTTTCGTTGTAAAAATATCGGTTTGAAAAGTTCATAATCTGCTCATTCATACGATATTGTGTTTCAAGTAAAGCTGAAGCCGACGAATGTTTTTTCATACATTTTTCAAACAACGTTTCCGCTAAACCTTGCTTGGCTGCAAGTTGCGATTTCACGGTCGGCGGCAGTTGCAAGTGGTCGCCGGCAAAAATAATGCGTTCGCTTTTCAAAATCGGAATCCACGCCGCCGGTTCGAGTGCCTGCGAAGCCTCATCCAAAAACACCGTGCGATACGTGCGCCCTTTGAGCGACATATTGTTACAACCCACAAGCGTTGCGGCAATGACGCGCGCTTCCGACAATATACTTTGGCTGATAAAAAATTCGAGTTGCGCTGCTTCTTCGCGCAATTGCTTTGCCTCCGCATAAAGTTCGCGGCGTTCTGTGCGCTCAGCTTCGCCAAAATTTCGCTTAAATTTTCCGGCGGTTTTGGCGGCTTGTTCGGCTTGTTTTTTTAGCGATTTCAGTAAAGCGTAATTTTCGTGTTTTGAGATTTTTGCATCCAAAGTTAAATCCAGATTTTCTTCCGTAACCCGCGCAGGATGCCCTATTCGCACAACACTCACGGCTTCGGCGGAGAGTTTTTCTGCAAGCAAATCCACAGCAGCGTTGCTGGGCGCGCAAACCAAAACTTGTTTTTCCGATTTTAAAATATGCTTGATACTTTGAACCAAAGTTGTCGTTTTTCCGGTTCCGGGCGGACCGTGAACCAGCGCAACTTCCTGAGCATGACGCACTTTATTTAGGGCGATAT
Organism: Draconibacterium orientale; assembly: GCA_020718265.1. Lineage (GTDB taxonomy): Bacteria > Bacteroidota > Bacteroidia > Bacteroidales > JAADGE01 > DYOJ01. The sequence goes on from DYSM01000003.1 coordinate 25,655, forward strand.
TTTGACTTTCATTCAAAACAGGAATTTCAACAGATTCGTTTGTTTCAAACATCGGAACGGAATCGCCTATCAGTACATCTTTCAGTCGTTCAATGGTTTCGTCTTCATTTTTAAGAAGTTTTGAAAGCGCGTATTCCATTTCTAAATACGTGTTTTCATCGAACAAAAGCTGAATGCCGATTTTGCCGGATTTCAACCAAGCCGGAAACTCGCGTGTGTGCAAAGTTACGGTCATCTTATTGTTTTTCACACGATTAACTACGGCATTAACAAAAACATCCGACTCTGAATTTCCTGCAAAATTTGAGAACACACTTACGAGCGAGCCACTCGAAAAAGCGTGTGCCGCATTTTCATTTGTAATGCGCGAAAACTCGCAAATCAACTGTTCGCCAAAGTCATACGCCGCGCCGTCCGTGTGTACGGGATACCAACACACACCTTCTTTTACACGTTCCGAAATTGAAGTATTCTGAACCTTTTCGCGATACATCCGAAAATCTTCGTCTTTCTCAATTTTCAAAAGTTTACGCAAATTTTCGATGTAATCTGCTATCTTTTTTTTACTCATGTTTCGATTTTTTGGCAACAAATGTAAACTTTACATTACTCAAAACGCGATTCTATTTCGTCCGTATCGAGTTTGGAAATTATCGTTCGCCCGTCGTTTGTGTAGTTTGGAATTCGACATGTAAACAATTTGTTCAGAATGTCTTGCAGTTCTTCATTGCTAAGTTTACGATACATTTTTGAAGCCAATTTACGTACCGCAGTTTCGCAAACCCATTCCTTCACGCGTTCCAAAACCATGTCGGGTTCATCGCGCAGAATGTAAACCAACTCTTCAAGTATTTCTTTCGGATTCGTATCGCTAAACTCTGGCGGATAAGCAGTTACGAGTATAGTATCAGCATCTTTTGCTTCGATGACAATTCCAAGATTAAGCAACACATTGCGCACGCCGAGCAAGTTTGCGTAATCGTTTTCTTCCATCGGCATCTCTTTCGGATACAGCAATTGTTGCGTTGCAAGCGGGCGAAGTTCGTTTTTTTCCATCAATGCTTCAAATAAAATCCGCTCCTGCGCACGTTTGTAATTGATAAGCATCAAGCCGGATTTTACGGATGTTGCAATGTATTTTTTACCGAATTGAATGGCTGAATGCAAAATTTCGACGTCGGTATCGGCAATTTCGAGCTGTGAAGGTTGTAAACTTTTGTTTACATTATTAGTTTCAAAATCTTTGTATAATTTTTCCCAATGTTCCAAATTATCCGTATAGTTTACATTTGGATTAGTAAAATTTTTTGTTTGGAAATTTGATTTTTGAGATTTATCGGTGGTATTAAACACATCGGTATTTAATTTAGAAAACGTTTCGTCGGCGTGTTCTGAATCGTTTTTTTTGTGTCCGAAGGAAAAATTATCGGCACCGTCCTGGTCGAAATCGATAGACGGCACCACATTATGTTTGCCCAAAGCCTCCTTAACGGCGGCACGTAAAATGCTGAAAATGCCTTGAGTATCGTCAAAATTTATTTCCGTTTTTTGCGGATGAATATTAATATCAATACGTGCCGGGTCTATATCAAAATTTAGAAAAAAAGACGGATTGGAATCGCCGGAAATCAAACCTTCGTAAGCCGAAAGCACGGCTTTATAAAAATACGAATGTCGCATAAACCGCTTATTTACAAAGAAATACTGTTCTGTATTTCGTTTTTTTGCAAGTTCGGGTTTTCCTACAAAACCGTTGATTGTCAGAATACTCGTTTCGGTTTGCACGGGCACAAGTGCTGTGTTGTATGCGCGCCCAAAAATGCCGACAACACGTTGGCGAAAATTTGAAACAGGCAATTTGAATTCTGGTAAATCGTTGTGAATGAGCGTAAAATCAACTTCAGGGTAAGCCAGCGCAGTTTTTATAAATTCCGTTTTAATGTGTCCGAATTCGGTGTTATCGCCTTTCAAAAATTTTCGCCGTGCCGGAATATTGAAAAACAAATTGCGAACGGCAAACGAACTACCTACTTGATTTTGAATAGGTTCCTGCACAATAACGTCTGAACCTTTGATGTGTATGCGCGTGCCCAAATCCGAATCTACAGTGCGCGTTTTCAATTCCACATCTGCCACGGCAGCCACGGAAGCCAGAGCTTCACCTCGGAATCCCATGGTTTTGATTAAAAACAAATCATTTGCCGACGCTATTTTCGAGGTTGCATGCCGCTCAAACGCCATACGCGCATCGGTTTCCGACATGCCCTTGCCGTTATCCGTAACTTGTATCAGCGTTTTGCCCGCATCCTTAATGACAACAAAAACATTCGTAGCTCCGGCGTCTAAAGAATTTTCTATCAATTCTTTAATAACAGAGGCAGGACGTTGAATCACTTCGCCGGCGGCAATTTGATTTGCAACCGAATCGGGCAAAAGTTTTATTATATCACTCATAATTTCAACCTAAAAAAAACGTGTACAAACATACACAATTTCATCGAAAATCCATTTTTATGAAATCAAAAGACAAACAACGTCAAAGAATTGACGAACATCGAAATTTAAACTTTTTTCTTTGAAGTGTAAATATTAAATTTGCAAGATTTATTTCTTATGAAAAAATAAAAGTCATAAATAATTCAAAAACAATATGAAAGGATTTTTTAAATACGTGTTTGCCGGACTTCTCGGAACACTTTTGGCAATGATTGTGGTAACAGTTATTGCAGTAGTTATTATTGTTGCTGCGGTTTCGTCCGGAGAGGAAGACGTAGAATTGAAAGAAAAAACGGTTCTGACGGTATCACTCGCCGACCCGATTTCAGACCAAAGTTCTGCAAAACCGAATTTTGCTTCGTTCGGAATTGACAAAACGGAAGGTCTCCACGCACTTCTTCAAGCGATAAAAGAAGCAGAAACAGATCCGCGAATTAAAGGTATCTATCTGGATTTGACCACAGTAGATGCAGGCATGGCAACTGTAAAAGAAATGCGTGATGCTTTAGTTGAATTCAAAAAAACTAAAAAATTCATAATTGCACACGCCGATTTTTATACGCACAAATCGTATTATTTGGCAACGGCAGCCGACAAAATTTACCTCACGCCCGAAGGCGAAGTTCAATTTTTAGGGTTAAGTACACAAATCATCATGTTCAAAAGTTTGTTGGAAAAAGTTGGCGTTGAACCGGAAATTATCCGACACGGAAAATTCAAAAGTGCAGTTGAACCGTTTATGCTGACCGAAATAAGCGAATCAAATCGTTTACAAACAAGCAAATACATAGGTTCGTTGTGGCAAACCATGCTGACAGCTGTGAGCGAAACACGCGGAATTTCAGTCGCCGACCTCAATAAATACGCCGACAGCATTACCATCAGCAGTGCAAAACGCGCCAAAGATTACAAATTTGTGGACGATTTGAAATACTTTGACGAAGTTCAGGACGAATTAAAAACACTCACAGAAACAGGCAAAGATGATGATTTAGAAACCATTACGCTTGCCGAATATATCAATACCGAAAAAGAAGGACAACCCGAAGAGAAATTTACAAAAGACAGAATTGCAGTGATTTACGCAACCGGCGAAATCGGCATGGGCGAAGGCGATGAAGAAAGCATCGGCTCGGAAAGTTTAGCAAAAGCCATACGCGAAGCGCGCGAAGATAAAGATGTGAAAGCCATAGTGTTACGCATAAATTCGCCCGGCGGAAGTGCCTTAGCCTCTGAGGTCATTTGGCGCGAAACGGTTTTGGCAAAAAAAGCAAAACCACTTATCGTTTCCATGGGCGATGTGGCAGCTTCCGGCGGATATTACATTGCCTGCCAAGCAGATACAATAGTGGCGCAACCCAATACGATTACCGGTTCTATCGGTGTTTTCGGACTTATGTTTGGCGCAACCAAACTGATGACCACAGTAGGTATTAACGTAAGCAACGTCAATACGAACACGCACTCCGACCTCGGAAACCCGAGCCGCAAAATGCAGGATTACGAACGAAAAGTGATTCAAACCGGCGTTGAAGAAATTTACGGCACATTCATTACGCACGTTGCCGAAGGGCGCGGCATGACCACGGCGCAAATTGACAGCATCGGACAAGGACGCGTATGGGCAGGCACAGATGCACTCAACATCGGACTTGTGGATGTGCTCGGCGGATTAAACGATGCCATTGCTATTGCAAAAGAAAAAGCAAAATTGAAAGAATATCGCATTAAAGAATATCCGGAAAAAGACGAAGTTTCCAAAATTATCGAAACCATGATGTCCGACACAAAAACCGATGTCATCAAATCGGAACTCGGCGATTCCTATAAATATTACCAATATTTGAAAAACGTTCAAAACATGGAAGGTGTTCAGGCACGGATTCCATATTTTTTAGAAATACAATAAAGTAAAGCGTAATTTACTTTTGTAAACACGTCGAAACCCTGCGCGGCTCACGAAAACCGGCAGGGTTTCGGTACGAAATATCCATAAATACAAACATGCTTAAAGAGCTATTTTTATTTCCAATATCAAGCATTTACGGAACAGGAGTTCGATTGCGGAACTTCATGTATGATGCCAAATTGATAAAATCAATCCAATTTGACATTCCAATTATTTCCATCGGCAACATTACAGTCGGAGGAACAGGCAAAACCCCACATACGGAAAAACTCATTAGTTTTCTGAAAGATGAACACAAAATAGCAGTCTTAAGTCGCGGATACAAACGCAAAACAAAAGGGTTCATACTCGGGACTGACGATGCTGCTTGCGAAAGCATCGGGGACGAACTAATGCAAATCAAACAAAAATTTCCGGACATTATTGTTGCAGCAGATGAAAAACGCGTTCGCGGCGTAAAAAAACTCCGAGCTTTGCATCCGGAAATAAGTTTGATTTTACTTGACGATGCGTTTCAGCATCGAAAAATTATGCCGGGTTTGTCCATTTTGCTTACCGACTTCAATCGCCCCATAAACGAAGATCATTTTTTGCCGCTCGGCAGGCTGCGCGACAGCCTCAGCCAGGTTCGGCGTGCGCACGTTATAATTGTAACAAAAGCTCCGGCAGACATAAAACCAATTCAAATGCGTGTTATCTCACAGAATTTAAACATTTTACCTTATCAAACCATATTTTTTACAAGCACGGTTTACAGCGATTGGAAATCGGTCTATCCGACAAATTTTTCGGAATCTGAAATTTCCAAACTAAAAACAAACAACCCGCACATACTTGTGGTTGCCGGAATCGCAAATCCGGAACGCTTGTTAGACTATGCAAAATCTGTGTCGAAAAACGTGGAGCTTATTGCATTTCCTGACCATCACGCCTTTACGCCCAAAGACATCGGTAAAATAAAAGGCAAATTTCAGTCAATTCAAACAGAACATAAACTTGTTCTTACAACGGAAAAAGACGCAGTTCGATTTCGATGTTTCGTTTCGCCCGAGGTCGAATTCGCTCAAAAATTATTTTATGTTCCTATTCACCCGGCAGTCATTAACGACACAAAAAACGAATTTGCAGAATATATCAGAAACTACATACGAAGTGCCCAAAACGACACAAAATTTTACAAGGCATACAATCAAAATTTCGGGAATACGACCGAAAAATAATATTAATTCTTAATAAATAATCCTATGGAAGATAAGGATAAACAATTCATGTTCAAAGCAATAGAGTTGTCTGTTGAAAGCGTGAACAACAATGGCGGTCCGTTCGGAGCCGTTATCGTGAAGGACGGAAAAATCGTTTCCGCAATGTCAAACAAAGTTACACAATACAACGACCCAACGGCACATGCCGAAGTAAATGCCATTCGAGAAGCGTGCAAAGTGCTGAATACCTTTGACTTGTCCGGTTGCGAAATCTACACCTCATGTGAGCCTTGCCCCATGTGTTTAGGCGCAATTTATTGGGCGCGTTTGGACAAGATTTATTTCGCGAACACCAAAACAGATGCCAAAAACATAGGTTTCGACGATTCGTTTATTTACGAAGAACTTGAAAAACCTTACACCGAACGCAAAATCCCGACCGTGCAAATCTTCCGAACCGAAGCACTTAAAGGTTTTCAGGCTTGGGAACAAAAAACGGACAAAACGGAGTATTAATACGTTTGTAAAAAACTGATTTTATGTAGATTGTAGTTATTTTTCCAATCAAATGTTTTGTCTTTCAGAAGTCATTTGACAGTCAAAAAGTAGTAATCTAGTGTTTGTAAGAAAACGTGTAAATATTTGATTTTATGTAAATTATAGCCATTT
>DYSM01000527.1 GCA_020718265.1 Draconibacterium orientale
CGGCATTTATCGACTCTAAAATCGAAAGTGCAAAATCCATTTGGTCGCAAGCCGAAGGCATCGCCGATAAAGAGAAAAAAGCCGAAAAAATGTCGGAAGCAAACACTGTTTTTGAATCGGGTTGTGTCGGTCAATTATCAGAAATGAAAGACAAAATGACCAAACTCGATTCCAAAATCACCGATGTAAAATCGGCAAAAATGGGACAGAAGGGAGACGAAAAACGTTTTGCAAACGAATCGGTCGATGAGGCAAAACTCACATTGAGCGAAGTGAACCAAATTTTAGCCGACGGAAAAACCGATATTACTTCCGACCCATGCGAAGTGATAAAAAGAGCATACGAAATGCTTACCAAAGCTTACGACGATTTGATGATAGCACAAAATAAAATCACCGAGAAAAATGCTGCAAGTGATACTGTAAAATCTAATAATACAAATAATACAACACCACCTCCTCCGGCAGATATTAAATGTGAATATTGCGGAACTGTAAATCCGGCTGCAAACACAAAATGTTCGTCGTGCGGAGCACCTTTGAAAAAGTGAAAAACTAAAAGTGAAAAATTAAATTTCGATTTTTCACTTTTTTCTGTTAATGATTAAAAATGAATTCTTTCGGGCGGATATTCAGAATACATATTTTCGGCGAATCGCACGGAAAGTCGGTCGGTGTGCTTGTTGATGGTTGTCCGCCCGGAATTCCGATATGCGAAAACGATTTTTTGCCCGATTTGCAACGTCGAAAAAGCGGTGCAAAAGGCACCACGCCTCGCATTGAAGAAGATTTGCCCGAAATTGTCAGCGGTGTTTTCAATGGTTTTTCGACCGGAGCACCGCTGACAATTTTGTTTCGCAATTCAAATACAAAATCTTCTGATTATTCGCAATTTAAAGCAATTCCGCGTCCCGGGCATGCCGATTTTGTTGCTTCACAAAAATTCAATGAGTTTCAGGATTTTCGCGGCGGCGGTCATTTTTCCGGTCGATTGACACTCGGATTAGTCGCTGCCGGCGTGATAGCCAAGAAAATCTGCAAAAATATTACGTTTGAAGCGAAACTCATCGAAGCAGGCGGAAATACAGATATTGATGAGGCGATTGAAAAAGCTGTGAAAACCAAAGATTCAGTCGGCGGAATCGTGGAATGTCGCATCGGGAATTTGCGGGTCGGACTGGGCGAACCTTTTTTCGACAGTGTAGAATCGCTCATCGCACATGCAATTTTTTCGATTCCCGGAATCAAAGGCATTGAATTTGGCAGCGGATTTTATGCGGCAAAAATGACCGGATCACAGCATAACGATTGTTATATCGACAAATTCGGAAAAACCGAAACCAACTACGCCGGCGGCATCAACGGAGGCATCACCAACGGAAACGAATTGGTTTTTCGTGTTGCCGTGAAACCCACGTCGAGTATTGGATTGGCTCAACAAACTTTCGATTTTATCAACAACGAAAAAGCGGAATTGAGCGTTGCCGGACGACACGATTTGTGCATCGCCCTGCGAGTTCCGGTTGTTGCGGAAGCTGTTGCAGCAATTGTTTTTGCTGATTTGTATCGAATCGA
>DYSM01000528.1 GCA_020718265.1 Draconibacterium orientale
TTTAGGCTTTCAAAAAACCGTATTTGTAAACTTTAGGTTCAATATTTTGAGATAAAATCTCGATTGTATCTCTCAGATTTTCAATGAGTTTTGTGTATATTTCGTCGATGCTGATGTTGTTCATCTTGCCGGATTCGTTGCGCCCCTGAAAATAAGCGCGAATGTCATACAACGACGCATTGACGTTGCAATCGGGTTGCGCATGAAAATACGTCCAAAGTTCTCGCCCTGCATCGAAAACCGCTTTGGCTTCATCAGAAAACGGATGCGGCGTTCCGTAATGCGGCACAGGTTCGGACACGATGTTGAAAATAGTGGGCGCATCGTCTTCGGGTTTCAGTTTTCCGGCAATAAATTTGCTCATAAAATCGCTCTCAAACTTCTCACGCGCGCGCACGTCTCGTTCCGAAAACGGTATCCAATGATTTGTGCCCGCATTTGACGAAATTTTGTTCTGACTGTGAAATAATGCAAACGTAAGGCAATCGTTCTGAAACAGTTTGTCCGTTTTCCAGCCGTCGTTCGGGAACAAAAATTGGTCGCGGTCGTTTAGCCAAGTCGATTTAATAGCGTGACGCACAGCAAGATAGATGCACATTTCTCGAATATTTTTTACCGTAATAGGGGTTGTATGGTCTTTTATATCTTCAACCGTAATTCGAACCTGTACATTGTGCTGAAAATCATTCTTATTGTTATGTAAAATTCCAATTGGTGTCGATTTTTTATCGAAAAATTGTCGCAACCAATCGTTTATCAGCCCTTTCTCATTATCGTACGAGTAGAATGTTTTTTGTTTAAAAAACCCACCTTCTTTATGATAGACTTCGGCAGTTCTGCTTTCGAATTTTTCCTTTTTTTTACAATTCCAAACTTTAAATCCAATCGGAAAACGCCCCTTTACGTTGTCGAAAGAATTTGCCGGTACGATAAAGCTCTTCTCCAGTTTTGCAAGAAACAAGTTCCTGAATTTTTTAAAATTAGGTGCTTTTAATACTTTTAACGTCGAAAATTCGCCGATAATACAATCCGGAATTTCAAAATAAATTCGAGCTAAAAATTGAAGATACAACTCGTTAATGCCTTTACCGACTTTGTCTTTGTAGGTTGTGTATGTCCGCGTTTCCGTCGAAACGTTTCGTTTAAATGTTCTTCCCACGCCTGTGCCGCTTTCCGCATACGGCGGATTGATGAAAATGACCAATTTTTGGCGTTTTTTCGGGTCATTTATGATATTGAGCAGCGGTTTGGGCAGTTTTGAAAAATCATCGTTCAGAAAATCGAACTGAAACACATGGTCTTTGAGTAAGTTCACTTTGCCGCCCGGCGAATTGCTTTTCATGGATTCAATGCGCTCGTGCATCACATCAACATCCTGTTTATCAAGCGTTGAAGCCCAAACGTGATACTCGTTCGTGAGTCCGGTCAGTAAATTTCCGGTGCCGGCAGCGCAGTCCCAGATGTAATAGTCCTCTTGCCAGTCTTCGCCCAGCACATCGGCGAGGTATTTTTGGGCGAGTTCAACCCAAATTTGAGGCGTAAAAAAACTGCCTTTTCGTTCTCTGATGTCCTG
>DYSM01000102.1 GCA_020718265.1 Draconibacterium orientale
ATTGCCACAAAACTCTTCGATTCGGAATATAAAAAAAATAATCGAAGCAAACATTAAGTCCGAAATTACGGCACACGTTCAGTCGCAAAATTCAAAATCGAAAACCAAAGATTTACAACGCCTTGCAATATTTGAAGGCAGTCCGTTGCATTTGTTTTTATTGGACGAACTCATCGCACTCGACAAGCTGGAAGTGCTGAATTTGCCCGACGATTTCATGTACAAAGGTGCACCGTTTTTCAAATATTATCAGGAACAATTGCTTAAAAATTTGAACGGATTTCGCATAAATAAAGTGTTCTTGCGCGATTCGGCACTTCGTTTAAATTTAGCGAAACATGTTGCTAATGAGGTTATTACAAAAAATAATTACGAAACTTTGGCAAATATTGCCGACTCCGACGGCTCGTATCTTTTCAATCTGCAATTGAAAGAATTCGGTTCGTATCAAGGCTTAGAAAAATTCTCGAAAAAACTTGCCGAACAGCGCGGCGTGGCTGTGATTCCGTATAAAAACGGCTTTGTGCGCTTTGCCGTCGGTGCGTATTTGGACGGCAACGATTCGAGTTACACCGAATTTGGCGAAGAATTTCGCAACGCGCTCGAAATCTTTTTCAACTATTGGAAATTGTATTTTGAAGCACGTAACAATCTGGAAAACAAGCACAAACGCTCGGAAGATTTGCTCGACGAGATTTTTGCGGTAAGCTCCGATAAAGCATACATTGCCAAAATTTTGGAGGATTTTTACAGCATCAAAAATATCAAAAAAGCAAAGCTCGAAAGTTTAAAAATATCAAACGAAATTACTCTGTATCAAGCATATCCGGCGGACAGCGGCATTGTAGTCAGCGGAATTCCGGATTCAAAAAAATCGGTTTTTGAATTCTCGGAATCTATCGGAAATTGTCGAGATGTTACGGAATTTATTCGCAGTAAGGCGTTTACAAAATTATATGAAAATTTGTTGCCACAAATCTATAAAAAAATTCCTGCACTTAAAAAATCGGATTACAAAACCGTGCTTTCAAAGTTCGGAAAACCAACCTTATTAAAATTTATCGAAAACAAATACGCAAACCAGCCAAATAATTATGTTTTAGATGATTACGATGAGTTGAACATCATGAAAGAAATTTTGATAGAGATGGAAAAATTGCTTTTTTCAGACTCAAAATTCAAAATTTTGGCACTCAAAGCGTCCGACGACGTAAATTTCGACCAACAACGCTTAGAAGGTGTAAATCAGATACTTCGCAAATATTTGAAAGAACTTTTGTTGAATTTCAATTTACCATTCGAGCACCAGGGCTATGAGCCGACAGTGTCGGAATTATTCGACATAGCTTTGGAAAAATTTACCGATTTAACCGGACTTTCCGCCGCAGAATTTGGCTTAAAATCTTACACCGAATCGTTAGTGCGTGCAGTTCGCGAAGCTTCCGAAAATTCACAGTTGTTATTGAAAATCAATGGCTTAGTTTTACAGTTCTTATTTGAAAATATTGTAAATTCTGAAAAAGAAATCTCGCAAAAATTACGTGCGCTGTATCTTTTGCAAAAAAATAAACGATTTCAAACGCGTGTTCTTGATTGTGTTTTAAACTTGGAAAAGAATATTTCCGAACAAGAAGAATTTGAACATCAATCGGTTATAGAAAAATTTGTATTTGATGGTTTCAAATCGGATTTAGCTTCGGATTTTGAACATATTTTATCAAAATCGTTGCACAAAATAACTCAGGCGAAACTCCGAAGCGAGAGCCGCGAAATGGCAATTTTCCTGACGGATTTCATAAATCGCACAAAATCAACAGAATACTACGACCGTTACACCCATGCGTTGATGAAATTTACAGAAGCCGAATTTGCGCGACAAAAATCGAGCGTAAACGAGATGATTCAACACGGCATTACGGTTTATCAAAATTTTGATAATCAAGGAAATGCGCTTGAATCTTACAACAATGGTTCGCTGCATTGGATTTCCGATTTGATGAAAACTTGCGGCGTAATTTCCGCCGAACAGCCCGTGCAAATGCACACGCGCATTGTTACGGACGCGAAAAAACGTGAGTATCCGTTCCACAAAATCGACCGAACAGACCGCGAGGAACGACTCCGAATTGCCGGAATGGAAATGGTAAAACAATCGAAATCCGACAACGATTACATCAAAAATTTGGCATCAAAACCTAATTCTGAGTTTTTTGCGAAACGTCTTGAAAAATTTGCTCAAAGTGTTGATTATCAAGATTACAGATGCAAAATTACCGACAAAGGTTTAGTCAAAGAACTTGTGATTTTCCACAAAACCTACATCAAATATTTAGCTGACAATTTCCGACTTTTAGATTACGAAGATGTTAGTTTAGAAACAATTAAGAATTTTGTGCCCGATGTTTTACTCATTTTGGGCGCACCCGAAAAAGTGATTTCATTTCCGCAAATCGGCTATTTCGATTTGCAAGGTCCGAACGGAAAAATCAAGACGCTTGTTACGCCGCTCAAAAAGAAATCGGACTATTTCGGAAATGTTAAAAAGCCACGCTTAACGCTTCTGAATGAGAAAATTAAGGACATGGGCGGCATTCCGGTGCACGGCTCCATGTTTGCGGTTGAGGAAGAAGACGGCAGCATTTTTGTGGTGCAAATTTCCGGCGACAGCGGGGTGGGTAAATCCGAAATGCTCGCCGCATTGATGCTCAAATGGTTAAAGAAAGATTTGAACCGAATTCGTTCTGTGAAACTCATCGCCGGCGACATGTTTCACATTTTCCCGGACAAGGACGAAAATTTGTACGGAATCGGCACAGAAGTCGGTGATTTCTCGCGAGTTACGGACTTTGACCCTGACTATGTTCGATATTACAGAACACTTTTTGAAAACGCGGCAGACAGCAACGCCGAAGACCTCAATTCGCGCAGCACAATCAGCGGTTTGTGCGACATTACGATGCCTTACAAAATTGACATTATGCTAACCGCAGGCAACTTTGCAAAGCAGGAAGCCGGCGTTTTGCGTTACGACAATCCGGAAAATTTCATATACTATCGAGAATCACACGGCGAGCGTAAGGAAAAAGCGACAAGTCAGGATCATCCGCATTTTCAACGCACATTGTTGCGCTATACGTCTGTGCCTGAGATAGTTTCGGTGCTCGATACGCACGGAAATTATTTGGACGATGTGCTGGATTGGGAATTTGATGCCAAAACGGGCGCGCATTATCTGGCTTCTTCTTACAAAATGATAGATAAAATTGACATAGAACAAATTGTAAATCAGATTTTTACGGGCAGAAGTTTTGAAGTAAAATCGGTTCGTTACGAAATAAAATCGGTGTCGTTCGACATTATCAAGAATCGTTTTTTGGCAATTTATTTTACTGAAAATAAAGAACTTACAGCGTGGATTGAAAAAGTAATGTTCGACAAAATTTTCAACGCACTTGCCAGCACACCTACAGGACAACCGTTTATTTCGGAAGAAGGTCAAATTGAAAGTAAAGCGCATTTACTCAACATTTTACGAGGAAAATACGGAAAAGGAAAAGGTTCAAAAATACAACTTGGCTTACTTTCGACAGATTTAGGCAAAAAAGGCAGAGAAATTTCGGGTCCGCAAAAAGCTGCCGAAGAATTGAAAAAATTAATACAGGAAGTGCGAAACGAAAACCCTGATATCAACCGTAACAAACAGAAAGTCAGGAATATAGTTTCGGAAAAATACAACCATATTTTTGATGAATACACTGTGAGTCCGGAAATTTTGCGCTATAATTTTGTGCTTTGGCAAATGCAAAAAATGCAAAAAGCTGAATTTGTGCGCATCGACGATATGGACACAACTGTGGATATGTCTAAGCTCAAAGGATTTACGGCTTTGCCCAAAGATTACGAATTTTCGCCGCTGTTGGTTACGCCGAATATCAACATTGAACTGAACAGTTTCAGCGAAACTTACGAGCAATTGATGAATTTGCCGAACATTGCCGAATACGCGCAAGAATTAGGTTTAGATTGTCCAAAACTCTATATTGCAACGGGTTACAGTTTCGATACAGTTGTGAATAATCTGATTTTGCAGTTGTTGATTATGCACGGACATTTGAGTATTGAAGATTTGAACCGCAGCAAAGTGATGGAAAAAACAAACCGAGAAACCATCGCGGCGGCAAAATTTTCGACAATCCAATTTCTTCAAAATTTAAAATAGAAAAATATCCAAAAAAAACTGAAAAAAAACTTGTTCCGTAACATCTTTTTTCTACTTTTGACATTCAAAATTTCATGTAATATTTAAGTTTAATAATTGATTATGAGCAAGATACTAAAATTTTCCGCAACCGGAATTTTTCTGATGCTACCGTTCTTCCTTTTTTCGCAATCGACGGGCGAAGTGCCTGCAATCGGCGGAATCCGCTTTGAGTTTATTCTCTTCGCGCTCACGCTTGTAAGCGTAGCCTTGTTTCATCATCACACGTTGAAAGTTGCGCTGATTGGACTGACTTCCATACTGGTTTTCAAATTTATTTTTGATCCGGGTTACGATTTTCTCGAACATTTTCTCGGACATACGCCGCTCGGCGAGCAAATTGTCGATAAAGAAGCACGCTCCGGCGAGTGGGCTATTCTGTTGAATTTGTTCGGATTGCTTCTTGGTTTTGCTGTCCTGGCAAAACACTTTGAAGACTCCAAAGTGCCGGAATTTCTCCCTAAATTTTTGCCCGACGATTGGAAAGGTCCGCTTGTTTTGCTTGTCATGGTGTTTGTAATGTCCTCATTTTTAGACAATATCGCAGCAGCGATGATTGGAGGAACCATTGCACTTGTTGTTTTTAAAGGTAAAGTTCATATCGGATACATTGCGGCACTTGTTGCTGCAAGCAATGCCGGCGGCTCGGGCAGTGTTGTGGGCGATACCACTACAACGATGATGTGGATTGACGGCGTTGATGCGACATGGGTCATCCCGGCTTACGTTGCTGCAATTCCTGCGCTAATCTTTTTTGCTTTTTTTGGCGCAAAACAGCAAGATAAATTTAACCGAATACAAAAAGATGCACCCGAAAATATTAAAATCGACTATGTAAAATTATTAATTGTTGCCGGCATATTGGTGCTCACAATTGTAACAAATGTGCTGTTCGACTTTCCGGCATTCGGCGTTTGGGTTGCCATTTTACTTGGCGCGTTTGTAAGAAAAACACCTTGGCACGAAGTAAAAACTGCACTTCCCGGTTCTGTTTTCCTGCTTTCGCTTGTAACCGCAGCATCCATGATGCCTGTGAACGAACTACCCGAAGCATCGTGGGTTTCAGCCATTATTCTCGGTTTTGTTTCTGCCGTATTTGACAACATTCCGCTCACAAAACTCGCGCTCGACCAAGGCGGATACGATTGGGGCTTGCTCGCATACAGCGTAGGTTTCGGCGGCTCCATGATTTGGTTTGGTTCCTCGGCGGGTGTTGCAATTTCCAACAAATTTCCGGAAGCAAAATCCGTATTCAATTGGGTAAAAAGCGGTTGGCATGTGGCAGTAGGCTATGTTATCGGTGCAGCAGTTTTTATGCTCGTTTTGGGCTGGAATCCGCACGCAAGCCACAAATCGGAAAAACACCACGATGAAAAACACGAAGTTGTTCCGACAACAGGAACGGAAGATGTGTC
Source organism: Draconibacterium orientale (assembly GCA_020718265.1). Classification (GTDB taxonomy): domain Bacteria; phylum Bacteroidota; class Bacteroidia; order Bacteroidales; family JAADGE01; genus DYOJ01. The sequence continues at coordinate 5,674 of DYSM01000102.1, forward strand.
ATCTGTTCATTAAACAAGACCTAAGAGATGAGAGATTTGATTTGAGACTTCAGACTAAAAATACTTAGAATTTTAACTTTGCGAATTTGTGTCTTTGTGGTTTAAAATATTGTTTAACAAAAAAGATTACATATTTGAAGTGTAAAATCAATATTTACAATAGTTTATATTCTGTTGTCTGAAATCTGTAATCCAAAGTCTTAAATCTAATATAAAATACAAAAACTTCGATTGTTCCTGCGAGCATCGGAGTTTTTTCATGGAAAATATATTTTGTGTTAAATATTCATAAAACTGTGTAAACAGACCGAAAATCTCTAATTTTGTACTAAATTTAAATTATCAAAAATGAAGAAAATTGTTTTTGTCGGACTAAGCCTCGCCGCACTCACTTTCGGGGCATGTAAATCGGAACCAAAAAACGACCCTAAAAAAGACACTGTGGTAACAGTCGAAAAATCGGAAATGCAAACAAAAACTGAGCAATTCGTTGAGGTAGAACTCACTTCAGACATCAGCACATTGAGCGACAATGACAAAAAAATGTTGCCTTTGCTCTTTGAAGCCGCGCAAATTATGGACAATTTGTTCTGGAAAGAAGCTTACGGCGACAAAGAAAAACTGCTCGCTTCGGCAAAAGATGCGTTTGAAAAACAATTTCTAATTATCAATTACGGACCATGGGAACGCCTGAACGGTAATAAACCTTTTGTTCAAGGTGTGGGCGAGAAACCGGCGGGAGCACAATTTTATCCGGCAGATATGACCGAAGAAGAGTTTAAAGCTCTGAAAGACAAGAATAAAGAAAGTCTTTATACGATGATTCGACGCGGCGAAGACGGTGCGTTGAAATCTGTTTGGTATCACGAAGAGTTTAAAGCCGAAATTGAAAAAGCAGCCGATTTGCTCAAACAAGCTGCCGCACTTGCCGATGACGCCGGATTAAAAAAATATTTGGAACTTCGTGCCGAAGCCCTTTTGACGGACGATTATTTGAAATCCGACATGGCTTGGATGGACATGAAAACCAACACGATAGACTTTGTTATCGGTCCGATTGAAAATTATGAAGATGCGATGTTCGGCTACAAAGCAGCGCACGAAGCCTATATTTTAATCAAAGATAAAGTTTGGAGCGACAAATTGGCACGTTTTGCAAAAATGTTGCCCGAAATGCAAAGAAGTTTGCCCGTACCCGATAAATACAAACGCGATGCTGTGGGAACGAACTCTGATTTAGGAGCTTACGATGTTGTGTATTACGCAGGCGATTGCAATGCCGGCAGCAAAACAATTGCGATAAATTTGCCCAACGACCCGCGCGTACACGCAAGCAAAGGCAGCCGCCGTTTGCAATTGAAAAACGCGATGCGTGCAAAATTTGACCAGATTATGGTTCCAATCAGCAAAGAACTTATTGTAGATGAACAACTTAAACATGTTACTTTCAATGCGTTCTTTGAAAATGTAATGTTCCACGAAACCGCCCACGGCATTGGCATCAAGAAAACAATTAACGGCAAAGGCAGCGTGGACGGTGCACTCAAAAAACACGCCACAACCATTGAAGAAGGCAAAGCCGATATTCTCGGTTTGTTTTTAATTACAAAATTGCACGAAAAAGGCGAATTTACCGACCAACAACTTATGGACAACTATGTTACGTTTATGGCAGGCATTTTTCGTTCGGTGCGTTTCGGCGTTTCAAGCTCGCACGGCAAGGCTAACATGCTGCGTTTCTACTATTTCCAAGAAATGGGCGCATTCACCCGCGATGCCGCTACAGGTAAATATAAAATTGATTTAGAAAAAATGAAAGTCGCGATGACCTCACTTTCCGAAAAAATTCTGACCATTCAAGGCGACGGCGATTTCGAAGCTGCGGACAAATGGATTTCGGAAAAAGGCAACATCAGCCCCGAATTGCAAGCCGACCTCGACCGCGTAAACGCAAAAGGCATTCCGGTGGATGTTATTTTCAAACAAGGACTTGATGTGTTGATAAAATAAGACTTTTTGAGTTAAGTTTAAATCAGGTCTCAACATTTTAGCGATGCGAGAATGATTTTTTCCAAATTCCCGATAGTCAATTGTTGTTTACAATTATTATAAATTAAAGAAACCCAAAGTTTTACAAAAATTTTGGGTTTCTTTGTGTTACGAACTTTCACTCGTTTTTACAATACATTAAGAATTTGAAAAACGTGTCTACCTTAAAAAAGATCTTTCACTTTATCGAAAAAGCTCTTGTCGCCGCCTTTGGAGTTGGGTGTGAAGTTGGGCGATTCGGCAAGTTTTTCCAAAATTTTGCGTTCGTCTTTGCTCAGCGTAACCGGAATGTGAACGTTTACGCGCACAAGCAAGTCGCCTCTGCCATATTGTCCGTAACTCGGCAAGCCTTTTCCGCGCAGGCGCAACACTTTGCCGGCGGGCGTTCCGGGTGCAATTTTTATTTTCACATCGCCTTCCACTGTCGGCACTTCTACCGATGTTCCGAGCACTGCGTCCGGGAAACTGATGTTGAGATTGTAAAGTAAATCTTCGCCGTCGCGCACGAGGTTCGGGTGTTCGAGTTCCTCAAACGCAATGATGAGGTCGCCGTTCACGCCGCCGCGTCGCGGAGCATTGCCTTTGCCTTCTTCGCGCATTTGCATGCCTTCGGTAACGCCGGCTGGAATGTGCACGGTTACAACTTCTTCACCGTTTACGATGCCTTCGCCGTAGCAATGCGTGCATTTTTTTGTGATAATTTTGCCTTCGCCGCCGCATGTCGGGCACGCTGCGGTGGTTTGCATTCTGCCCAAAAGTGTGTTTTGAATGCGCGTAACTTGCCCTTGTCCGTTGCAGGTTGTGCAGGTTTGGAATGAGGATGAATCCGCCGCGCCCTTGCCGTTACAATGCGAACACGGCACGTATTTTTTCACTTTGAGTTTTTTTTCGGCTCCGTTCAGAATTTCTTCATAACTTAGTTTAACAGTAACGCGCAGGTTTGAGCCTTTATTGACTTGTCGTCCGCCTCCGCCGCCACGGTTCCCGAATCCGCCGAAGCCAAATCCGCCAAACACATCGCCGAAATGCGAGAAAATATCATCCATCGTCATGCCGCCGCCGCCACCACTTTGTCCGCCCTCGAATGCTTGATGTCCGAAACGGTCGTATTTGGCGCGTTTGTCGTCGTTGCTCAGCACTTCGTAAGCTTCTGCGGCTTCTTTAAATTTATCTTCGGCTTGCTTGTCATCCGGATTTTTATCGGGATGAAATTGCAGAGCCACTTGCCGATATGCCTTTTTTATATCTGCCTTCGAAGCGTTTTTCTGAACGCCTAATATGTCGTAATAATCTCTTTTTGCCATAATTTTTTATCAGTTATCAGCTATCAGTTATCAGTTATCAGTTATCAG
>DYSM01000103.1:0-1649 GCA_020718265.1 Draconibacterium orientale
TTACAATTTAAGTAAATTGCTTATTATCAGTAATTTAACTTTACAAACTTTCAACCTTATGACTTTTTATACTGAACTCATTATTGTTTCACGTATTCCAACAGAACCGGACGGTCGCCGATTTTTGAATACATGGCTTGCACGGTTTGCGTTAATTGCGGAGCATCATCGTCTTTTGCCCACGATTCCGGATTTGCATTACGGTCGCCTGTCCAGCCGGAGCCTGCCGTAAACAGTTGAACAGTTGCTGCAAATTCGCCTTTGCCAAAATCCTGAACTTCAAGAACTTGTGCAAACAAAAATGCTTCGCCAGACGATTCCGGAATGTTGTAGTAGCCGTCTTTAAAATCTATGCCCGGCGCAGAAGCGTGCACTTTCGGAACGCGATTAAAATATTTTTCGGCTGATTTTTCAACGTATTCCTTTTTGATTTTAATTGAATTATCAGCAGCTTTTTCAAACAGTTTAGCATTGTTTATTTGGTTGTGGTACACGCCAAAACTTGCTAATTGCGCATCGGAAACCTCGTTACGCTTGAAGCCGTCGAAATTAATTTCGGCAAAACTGCTGAAAAACGTATTCAGTTTCTTTTGCTCATCGGCACTGAGCGTAACGAACTCGGGTTCATCTCCGTAAGCTTCTGTTATTGCGCTGTCCTTGGGTTTTTCGTTGGTATTGGAAGTGTCGGAACAAGCCGTTCCGAGCATCGCAACAGCGATAAATGCTGCCGTGTAAAATTTTGTAAATGAACTCATTGTATTAATTTATTAACTATTTAGTGTTTATATGAAAACTCATAACTTGTTGAAAATCTTTACGATACAGCTAAATTTCTTTCGGAATGTTTTTAGAAATTCTGTTGAAATTCAATTGAAACGATTAAAAAACTATTGAATGACTATTGTATGACTATTGTATGACCACTGAATGACAATACATTCAATTGAAAAAAATAGCTATAATCTACATGAAATCAAACATTTAAACATATTCTAACAAACAACATTTTAACGATTATTCTGTTACTTCTTTTTGTTCTTTCAAAATGTATTTTGTGCCGTCCCACCGGAATGTTGTTTCAATAATTCCGCCGCGTCCGGAGCCTTGGCTTGCCGTAAAATCGTGCCAGCCGTTATGTTCGGCATCCAATTTTACAATTCCGGCATCGGACGAAGGCACCGTTTCGACATCGGTAAGCAGTTTCCAATTCGAACCTGATTTTGTAAACAAAACATAACCCATGCCGCGCGAATAGCCTTCGACAGCCAAAAATTCTTCGTTCACGCCGTCGTTGTTCAAATCAAGTTCGTGTTTGCGTGTCCAACCGAAATCGCCGACCAAACTGTCTTGATTTTTAACAATATCAGCATAGCTATATGGCTGATTTTCAGTTGCGATATCAATATTGTCCGTCGAAGTTTCAACTACGACTGTTGCGGAGTCGCTTTGTTCGGAAGTCGCTTCACTTCCGCAGGCAACTGTGGCGGCTGATAGCACCGCAAAAAAGAGAAATTTTACTAAATTTTTCATGAGTTTAAAATTTGTGTGTAACACGGATTTCAAATCCGTGATACTTGGATGTTTCTTATGTATTAATTTTGTATATGATTGAAATTATGGTATTTAGCGTGGTCGCTAAACGCTGTCTA
>DYSM01000103.1:1749-9068 GCA_020718265.1 Draconibacterium orientale
AAATCCGTGATACTTGGATGTTTCGCCCTTGTTTGTAACACGGATTTTAAATCCGTGATACATTAAAATCCGCCGTCGCACATTATTTCAGAATCGGTGGTATTGATGGCTTTTGTAACTTTTCGAGCAAATTCGACTAATTTTTCGGGATTTGGGTCGTAATCAGGCTTCAATTCGGCGGTTTCTACATCGTCTTTGAAACATTTTGCAAAGTTTTCGTCTTCAAAATAAATTTTGTATTTGCTGCCTATTGCAGTTCCGCCGGTGGAAAATGTTCCGTCTTCCGGCTCCGTCGGTCCGTCGTAAAACGAATAATATTCACAATAAATCAACTCGTTATCATACAAATAGCAATTTAATTCCCAACCGCCGTCGCCCATGTAAGAATCACAATAAAAGTGTCGAATTTTATTGCCTTCGAGTGTAAACTTGATGTCGCCGCACGTTGTGTTGGTAATGTTTTCTGTGAAATTTTTTGCGTTTTTGATTTCATTTACAACCTTATCTGTATCCGGTTTTTCTGAGGAGCATGAAACTATAAAACCGGCAATAAATAATATAAATAGGGACTTTTTCATATTGTGTGTGATATTTTGGTGCGAAATAACACAGAAATTTTTACATCGAAACAAATTTTCAAAAAATTGCTTGTCAAATCATCCGGAAGCTTTGGACGATTTGATAAACTGCTGTAAATATCTGATATTCAGTTTTATGAAGTTTGCGATTTTTTCCAAACGGAAGGTGTTTCTCCGGTGATTTGTTTAAATTGTCGGCTAAAATTTGACTGTTCGCTGAATCCGGTTTTTCGGGCAATTTCGGAAATTGTGCCGTTCGGCATGGAAATCATCATTTTTTTTGCCTCTTCGATACGCATTTCGTTTATCCACGTGTTGAAATTTCGATTTTCTTCCGAATTAATGAAACCCGACAGCGTTGTTCTGCTAACATTCAGATATTGAGCTATTTCTACAAGCGTGATGCCTTCTTTCAGAAATATTTTTGACTCCAAAATTTTTTGTCTGTAAGCTGTCCAACTTGCTTTTTTCAAAAGTCTTTCGGGTTCAGTATCAATATGTTCGGTATCTAAAAACGCCGGCTCCAAAGTTTCGTAAATTTTATTATAATTTATGAAATTTAAAGCAAATACGATGTAATAAATTATCAATGCAGATGTTAAAACATTGTCGAACAAAATGCTCGGAACTGTTTGATATACAATGGCTAACAATCCAATTATCAAAGCAGAAACGAACGCCGGTTTAACCCAACTGAGTTTGAGTTTCGGTGTTTCGGAAAAAAAATCGGCTAATGAGTCTTGGTGTTTTCGTAACGCTTTCCGGAAAATTTTGATGTAAATAAGAATTTGATACAAATAAAATGCAAAAAACGCCAACCGAAGCAGAACCGCAGGATGATTGAAATTTGTTCTAAAAAACTGTAAATTATTGATATTCGCATCGTTATAAAAAATAAATATAACGGAATATCCTATCAGTGCCATCAAAATAACTGAAACATGAACGAGAAAAAGCCGTTTTGTGCGCCTGCCCAAGTTCGGAATCAGCAGACTTACAAGTCCGTACGTGAAAATAAGCGACTGCGATGCCGAAACAAAAATGCCGGAAAATTTGAACAATTCCGCTTTAAAATCTTGTAACCCCCAAAAAAGCACCGCCGAATTAGCGAGTGAGAGCAACAGATATGCCGATGCCAAAATTTTTGCCGAAAAGCTGTAGTTTTTCAAAAAATCTGCCTTCGGAATCGGGAAAACAAGCAAAATTAAGCCCAAAATTCCGCTTGAGATAATAAATATTAGGTTTATGATTACGTAAACTAAATCCATTGTCTGAGCAAATAAGCGACAAATATAGATTTTTTTTCTGTTTTCAGACAGAACAATCGGGGTCTTTTTTTAAATACGAACCGAGTTTGGCGTAAGCTAAGCAGCGCAAACCGCCCGCGCAGGTGCTTTTGTAAAAACAAGCACGGCACGATTCGTCGAGCTGTTCCAAATCGTGTAAATCTTTAATTTTGTGTTGATTATCAAATATTTGCAAGATGTTTTCGGAACTCATATTTCCGATTTCAATAGGCAAACGTCTGCACGGAAAAACCGTTCCGTCGGGCATAACCGTGAGCAACGACACGCCGGCTTTGCATTTGTAGGGCACGCCGCCCGAAATCAAAAATTGCAGTGCGCGTTCGGCAGACACAATTGTTTTGGAAAATGGATGTAAACGCTTATTTTTCTGCTCGTTACGAATTATTTGAAAATATTCGGCGGCTTGTTCGGGTGTCAGCGTGAGGTCGTCTTTGGGTTTAATGGGCAAATAGCGGTCTGTCCAAACTTTGTGGATTTTTAGTTTTCGAGCAATTTGTACAACTTGCGGCAATTGCTTGTAGTTCTGTGCATTAGCAGTAAATGAAATCATAACCGGAATGCCAAGTTTTTTGTAAGTCGCCGCTGCTTTTTTTACATCGTCAAACGAACCTTTGCCGCGAATTTGGTCGTTCATCTCTGCGTTTCCTTCTAAACTCAATTGAATAAACGATGGGCGTAACTGTCTTAAAATCTGTAATTTAGAATCGCGTAGGAGATAGCCGTTGGTAAGAATACCGAACGAAAGTTTTGGAATTTTTCGCGCTTCGGTCAATATTTCGGTAAAGTTCTGTAAAGTAAACGGTTCGCCGCCCGTAAAGTTGATGTGCAAGCGCATTTCCGTTTCGTTTCGTTCGGACAACGTTTCTATAAATTTCTGAAATTGAGCTAAATACGCACTTGCTGTTTCGGTCGAAATTCCGTTATCTGCATAACTGCTCTGGTAACAATGTTTGCATCTGTAATTGCACGCATCTGTCAAATGCCATTGAATATTGAAAATCGAATTTGTCAATTTGATGATGTGTTGAAGTGATAATTACTGTCTAATTGGGCTTATTTGCAATTGAAAAAATACTTCTATATTGAAAATGCTTAGAATTTTAACGTTGCGACTTTGTGTCTTTGTGGTTTTAAGTATTGGTTATCAATTTATTAGAAGTAAACAAAATATGCGCATATAGTTTTGCAAATACTTTTGAAATACGGTAGAAATTCTATTGAAACTAAAGAACAATAAATGACTACTTTTTGACTATTGAATGACAACTGTATGACAAAACATTATAGTAGAAAAATGTTCATAATCTACTTAAAATTAATTATTTACACATTTTCTTTCAAACATTATTTATGCAATTTATCTTCATATTGCAAGAAAGACGCAAGTTCACGCTTATTTAGAATTTTATACTCTTTCCGATTGATTTCTATATAGTTATCGTCGGCTAACTGCTTAATACAACGCGCCAACGACGGACGCGCGACCCCAAACAAATCTGCCAGTTCACTTTGAGTTTGTTTAATAATCAATGTGTCCGAATTTTGTTCTGATGCAGTTTTCAGCAAAAAATAGGCGAGTTTACCTTTTATGGTTTGAAACGAGAAAAATTTTAATTTTTCGGTCAAATATTGTGCACGCGTCGAAATCATGTCCAGATAATTCGACAAAAATTGCTGACTCAAGTTGAACATTTTTAAGACAGACGATTTTGGTATTCTCAGAATCGTAACGTCCTCTTGAGCAGTGATATCCACAGGATAAAATTGTTCGTCGCCGAATAAAAAAGCTGAAGCCAAACTTTCAGGCGCATGAAGTTCGGAAATTTTCACCGAACTGCCGCTTAGTTTGGTCATTTCGGCAATTACTACGCCTTTTGTTAAAATCAGTAACTTGTCGCAAGGTGCTGATTGATATTCAATTAGCTGATGTTTTTCGTACTTCAACACCCGATAATGAACCGCCGAAAGTAAGGTTTGAATATCTTCAGGCTTAATATTTTTGAACAATTTACATTTTTCTAACAATTTCATAACTGCTTTTTTACAAAAGTCAGATTTTTTTTTTGAAAATAAAAATGAAATTTGTAGTTATTTTTTGCAAAGATTATTCTACTTTTGAGATAAACTATCAAAATTTTTGCACCGCAAATTTTTTTTCTTTTAGAATCAAATCAACACATTAACACATCATCAAATCAACACATCAACACATCAAAATATGCTTAATCAACAGATTATCAACCCGAAAAGCATCGCCGTAATTGGCGCATCCGACGATATTCAGAAACCGGGCGGAAAAATTTTGCACAATTTGATTCAATATAATTTTGCAGGAAAACTTTATGCTCAAAACCCGAAAGCCGATGAAATTCAGGCAATTAAATGTTACCGTAACCTAACTGATTTGCCCAAAACAGAATTAGCAATTTTGGCTGTGGCTGCGAAATTTTGCACCGAAGCAGTTAGAATTTTATGCGAAGAAAAAGGAACGAAAGCGTTCATCATTATATCCGCCGGATTTAGCGAAACGAGTGAAGAAGGCGCACGTATCGAACATGAAATCAGAGATTTAGTTGATATGCACAACGCCGTTTTGATTGGTCCGAACGGCATCGGCGTGCTGACACCGAACTATGCGGGCGTGTTCACGTCGCCTGTGCCGAAATTGCATCCGCAAGGTGTCGATTTTATTTCGGGTTCCGGAGCTACTGCCGTGTTTATCATGGACTTAGGTATTCCGAACGGCTTGCGTTTTGCTAACGTTTTTTCGGTCGGGAACAGTGCGCAAATCGGCGTGGAAGAAATTCTCGAACACATGGATGAAACGTTTGATTATCAGACATCTCCGCGTGTAAAAATGCTGTATTTGGAACAAATTCGAAATCCCGAAAAATTGCTCAAACATGCGCGTTCGTTGGTTCAAAAAGGTTGTCGAATCGCGGCGGTCAAATCGGGCAGTTCGGATGCCGGAAGTCGCGCGGCATCGTCTCACACGGGCGCGCTCGCAAGTTCGGATGTTGCTGTGGACGCATTGTTTCGCAAAGCCGGAATTGTGCGTTGCGCAAGCCGTCAGGAACTCGTAACTGTCTCGGCTGCATTTACTTATCCTGAAATTTCGGGCAAACGCATCGGCATTATCACACATGCGGGCGGACCTGCGGTGATGCTCACGGATGCGCTTGAAAAAGGCGGTTTGGAAGTCCCGAAAATATCGAATCCGACTGCAAATGAGCTTCTTGCAAAATTATACGCCGGCTCATCGGTTGCCAATCCGATTGATTTTCTCGCGACAGGTACGGGCGAACAATTGTCAGAAATTATTGACTTTTGCAACAATTCCTTCGACGAACTTGACGCAATGATTGTAATTTTCGGAACGCCGGGTTTGACAAAAATTTTTGATGTGTACGATATTTTAGAACAAAGAATAAGAACGTCGCGCAAACCAATTTTTCCGGTATTGCCTTCTATTACAGAAGCTTCCGAAGAAATTAAAGCATTTACCGACAAAGGTTTATGCTTTTTTCCTGAAGAAGTTTTGTTGGCAAATGCGTTATCTAAAATCTATTTTACTCCAAAACCGGAAATCAGTCAAACTATTGATTTTAAATTAGATACAAATTTTATACAACTTAGAAATTTCCCAAAAAATTCAGGTTGGCAAACGCCGGAAAACGTCCAAAAATTTTTGGATGCCGCCGAAATTCCTCGTGCGCACGAAGTTGTCGTTTCAAACGAAGATGAAGCAGTTATTGCAATAGAAAAAGTTTCTTATCCGCTGGTAATGAAGGTTATAGGACCATTGCACAAATCAGATGTCGGCGGTGTGGTTTTAAATGTAAATTCGGAAGCGCAAGTGCGGTCGGAGTTTAGGCGCATGATGCAAATTGCTGAGGCAAAGGGTGTTCTGATACAACCGATGCTCTCCGGTTTGGAACTTTTTGTTGGCGTAAAACGCGAAAAACCGTTCGGGCATTTGATTTTTGTCGGGCTTGGCGGAATTTACATAGAAGTGCTGAAAGATGTGGCTTCGGAACTTGCGCCGATTTCAAGAACTGAAGCGGAAAGAATGCTTAAATCGCTGAAATCCTTTGCATTACTCAAAGGCGTTCGCGGGCAGAAAGGCGTAAATATCGACATGTTTATCGACATTATTTTGCGCGTTTCGGCGCTTGTGCAAGCTGTTCCGGAAATTGAAGAAATGGACATCAATCCCTTGTCGGGCATGCCGGAGCGCATAATGGCAGTTGATGCGAGAATTTTTTTGAGTCAAGATTTTTAAGATTGGAAAGAATCGTTTTCAAATTTCGAGTTTCAAAAAAAAAAACGTATCTTTGAAGCATAAATCTGTCATAAACTAAATATTATGGAATTTTTAAGGTCGATACCCGGTCCGACTTTCTTGCTCATTTATGCAATTTGGGCGATAGTCGCAATCATTGTAACTCGCAGATATGTAAGCGGTTCTGATAATTCAGACAATCGCCGCTTGGAGCCGACAAAGCTGTCGCCTTTGCAGTTGGCATTCTTAGTCGGCGGAATCAAAAACGCCGTAAATGTGAGTATTTACAAGCTCTGGAAAGCAAAAAATATTGAAATTGTAACCGAAAATACAAAAAGTCTTATCAAAAAAACTGAGGTTTCAGCACAAAATCTCGACATCGGCGAGCAACAAATTTTGGATGCGTTGAAGGAGCAGCCGCGTACGGCGCATTATTTCAGCCTGAAAAATTTTAAAGACAGTTTTGAGAGAAGCATAAAATCGGAAGTCGATAAATTAATTTCCGAAAAACTGATTTTTGAAGGCGAGAATTTAAAATCCGCGCTTACAAATTTTCGTATCGGTGTGCTAATCATGCTGATACCGGCATTTTTGAAAATGTATTTAGGCATTCAAAACGATAAACCTGTAACTTTTTTATTTATTTTAGTGATATTTTCGCTGTTTTTTATGCTTGCAATAGCACGCCCAAAGAAAAATTTTGCAACCGCAGCCGGAAAAAAACTTGTCAAAGATTCCAAACAACGCTTTGATTATCTGAAACATAACGCAACACAAACTTCAGGCACAGACAACGACCTTTTGCTTATTTACGGCGTAGCTGTATTTGGATTTATGAGTTTTTCAGGCGCACCCGAACTCATGCAAACCTTCAACACGCCTGTCCACACAGGAACTTCAACTACGTCAAGCGATACGACAAGCGGTTGCAGTTCAGGCTGTTCCGGCGGAAGCAGTTGTTCGGGCGGAAGCAGTTGCAGCAGTGGTTGCGGCGGTTGCGGCGGCGGAGATTAGAAATTGTCATTTTGCAAAAGATATCGGACTAAACAGTGTTTGTAAGAAAATGTGTAAATATTTGACATTATGAGTGTTATAGTTATTTTTTCAATCGAACATTTTGTCATTTAGTGGTCATTCAATAGTCGTTCGGTT
>DYSM01000529.1 GCA_020718265.1 Draconibacterium orientale
AAAAAAAAATAATGTTTCTCAAAAAAAGTGTCAACCGAAAAATGAAAGATGCCTTATTTTTATATAAAAAATCGTTTTCGCATGATTATTTTAGGTAAATTTCGGAAATAATTTTTAAAAATATGAGAAAATTAATTGGTTTTATTTTATTGACCTTCAGTATTTTAATTGGATTTAACAGCATTTCGCAAACCGTAAATCCGAAAGTGTATTTCGATATTTCCATCGACGGCGAAGATGCCGGTCGCATCGTATTTGAACTTTATGCGGATGTAGCGCCGAAAACCGCCGAGAATTTCCGCGCATTGTGCACCGGCGAGAAGGGTTTTGGCTTCGAAGGCTGCACGTTTCATCGCATTATTCCCGGTTTTATGGCGCAGGGCGGCGACATTACCGAGGGCGACGGTTCGGGCGGAAAATCAATTTACGGAGCAAAATTTGCGGACGAAAATTTCGTAAAAAAACACACGAAAGTCGGTTTACTCAGCATGGCAAATGCCGGCGCAAATACAAATAATTCGCAATTTTTTATTACGACCGCACCTTTGGAAATGCTTGACGGAAAGCATGTTGTGTTTGGCGAAGTTGTTGAAAATTATGAGTTGGTGCAAACTATCGAAAGTTACGGCTCCAAAAAAGGCAAACCGAAGGCGAAAATCAGCATCAAAGCGTGCGGACAAATCTCGGAGTAAGCCGACCGGCATGACCGCGTTTGTAATTTTTTTTTCTAATTTTGTGCAAAACACAGAGAAATGAAAGTTTTGGAGGAAATTACAAGTTTACAAAATCCGAAAATTAAAAACATCGTCAAGCTGCAGCAAAAATCGTCGGAACGCAAGGCGCAAGGCTTGTTTGTGGTTGAAGGCACAAAGGAAATTGAGCGTGCGTTCCGTTCCGGATTTCGTCCGAAGTTTGTTTATTTCTGCTCAAGTATTATGGGCATTTTGGATTTTCAATTTTATTTTGAATTATTTAAAACCGTTGAAAGTCATAAAGTTACAAAAGAAGTATTTTCAAAAATAAGCTACCGCGAAGACAGCGGCGGCATCGTTGTGCTGTTTGAACTCCGCACGAACGCGCTGTCCGATTTAAAGCTGAGCCACACGCCGCTTGTTCTGGTGCTCGATGCGGTTGAAAAACCGGGAAATATCGGCGCAATGTTGCGCACTGCCGATGCCGTCGGCGTTGATGCTGTGCTGCTTACGGGCACAACTACCGATATTTTTAATCCGAACGCCATTCGCGCATCGGTAGGTTGCGTGTTCACGGTTCCGGTTGCGGAATGCAGTATCGACGAAGCTGTTGAATTTCTTGTAAATCGCAAAATATCAATATATTGTACCCATTTGGAAGCCTCAAAAAACTATGCCGAAATTGATTTCCGAACGCCTGCCGCTGTTGTCATGGGCACGGAAGCCACGGGCATTGCAGACAAATGGCTGACTGTCAGCACATCGAACATCATCATTCCCATGCGCGGCATCGCCGATTCCATGAACGTGTCGGTTTCCGCCGCCGTTATTTTGTTCGAAGCGGCAAGACAGCGCGGATTTCATAAAAATTTGA
>DYSM01000530.1 GCA_020718265.1 Draconibacterium orientale
TTAAGTGTTTAAAGATTCCGATTTTTCCTTATATTTCTTGGAAAATCTGCCGGAACTTGCGGATTTAAGATAAAAATCAAAAAATAACTCAATTTCTGAAACAAAATCACTAATTTTGCATTCATTAAACATTATAAAATGCAAAAGATTGATTTTAATCATTATAAAACCTCACAAGAGCGAACAGAAGCTGCCAAAAAAAATCCCGATGCACCAAAATTGTTTATCGAAACATTTGGTTGTCAGATGAATTTTGCGGACAGCGAAACGGTGGCTTCCGTTATGATAGATAACGGATTTGTTTTAACCGACGATTATCAAACAGCAGACGTTGTATTTATCAACACATGTTCGGTACGCGACAATGCCGAATTGAGAATCCGCAACAGATTGAGTATCTATCGATTTATAAAAAAGACCAAACCCGGTTTAATTGTCGGCATTTTGGGTTGTATGGCAGAAAGATTGAAAGAACAATTACTCGAACAAGAAAAGGTTGTCGATATTGTCGCCGGACCCGATTCGTACCGAAGCCTTCCGCAATTGGTACGAGAAGCCCGGCAGGGCGAATCGGCAATAAATGTTCTGCTCTCCCGCGAAGAAACGTATGCCGATATCAGTCCGATTCGATTAGATAAAAACCGCGTTTCTGCATATATTTCAATTACACGCGGTTGCGACAATATGTGTGCGTTTTGCGTGGTTCCGTTCACCCGAGGTCGCGAACGCAGCCGAGAACCCGAAACAATAATCCGGGAAGTGCACGAAATTATTGCCGAAGGCTATAAAGAAATCATGCTTTTGGGACAAAATGTCGATAAATACAATTGGAACGAGCAAGTTAATTTCGCACAATTATTAAAAATGGTGGCAGAAGTCGATTCACGTGTCAGAATCCGTTTTGCAACATCATATCCGCAGGATTTTACCGATGAAGTTTTGCAGGAAATGGCGAATCACAAAAATATTTGTAAATACATACACCTTCCTGTTCAACACGGCAGCAATCGAATGTTAGATAAAATGCACCGCGGATACAATCGGCAGTGGTATCTCGACCGCATCGCCGCCATTCGTCGAATAATTCCCGATTGCGGAATCTCAACCGACCTTATTGCCGGATATTGTACCGAAACCGAAGAAGACCACTTACAAACACTTTCTTTGATGGAAGAAGTGAAATTCGATTATTCGTTTATGTTTTTTTATTCCGAACGTCCCAAAACATACGCTGCTCGCAATTATCCCGACGATGTACCCGATGAAGTTAAAAAAAGACGTTTGAACGAAATCATCGAACTGCAAAATCGCATCTCTCTTGAAAGCAATCATCGCGATATGAACAAGACTTTTGAAGTCTTGGTAGAGGGCGAATCCAAGAAATCACCCGACCGGTTTTCGGGCAGAAACTCGCAAAACAAAACGGTGGTTTTTCCCAGACGAAACGCAAAAATCGGCGATATTGTCGAAGTTGTTATTACAGAATGCACTTCGGCAACATTGCTCGGACACATTGTGAGCGACAAGGATATTATTAGTAAAATTAATTGATAATTGATAATT
>DYSM01000104.1 GCA_020718265.1 Draconibacterium orientale
AGCATATAGTTTGTTTAGCTAAAATAAAACAGGCTTTTTAGACCGGACTCAAAAAAAAATATTACATTTGTGCATTCAGCAAAGTTCAGAAAATAAGTACGTAATGAAAACTATTTTATTCTTTATATTGATATTTTTAAACATAACTTTCACATTATCAGCACAATACGACCAAACCAAAGGCGCGCGACAAGCCGGTATGGGCGGTGCGGCACTATTCAATGCCGATGTGTGGGCTACGTTTAATAACCAAGCACAGTTGGCTAAACTTGAAAAAATAGCCGTCGGAGTCTCATTTTCCGACCGCTTTGCCATGCCGGAACTCGCTGATAAATCAGCCGTTGCCGCGTTCCGAATCGACAAATTCGGAGCAATCGGCGTTTCATACACAGGTTTCGGAAATTCCGATTTTCGTACCGATAAATTCGGTTTAGCGTATGCCAAACAACTTGGAAAACGGTTTTACGCCGGGATGCAAATGAATTATCTAACAATTTATCCGACTGCACTTTACCCAAAAGTTTCGGCAATTACAGGCGAATTTAGTTTACTCGCCGAGCCGACAAACAAATTTTTTGTTGCCGCATCGGTGTCTAATCCTTGGCGTGCAAAAGTTTCGGAAACTACTGAAAATGAATATCTTGCAACTATTTTTAAAATAGGCGTCGGCTTCAAATTTTCCGAAGAAGCACGGTTTTCGGCACAAGTGGAAAAAGATGTAGCTTTGCGAAATCCAATGCTTCGTACGGGTATGGATTATAAGCTTGTTGCAGGCTTATCGTTGCGTGCAGGCGTAGGCTTAGCAAAAAACTATTCGGAATATAGCTTCGGAATAGGCTATTTGTGGAAAAATATTGATTTGGACATGGCGTTCTCAAAACACGCCGTGCTCGGATACACGCCACACGTGAGTTTGGGCTACACGTTTGCAAAAAAATGAAACAGAAACAGGCTATTTTCGTTAAACAAATATGTCCGCCAAACACTGCCAACGTTTTTTATCCAAAGCCATGCGTATCAGAATCTGAACGCTGAAACAAACATGAGACAAATTTTTCATAAAGAATTGGGTTTTAGACTATTAATCAGTGCTTGTAAGAAAACTCATAACTTGTTGAAGTTCTTTACGATATAGCGAAATTTCGTTCCGAATGTTTTTAGAAATTCTGTTTAAATTCAATCGAAATTCAATTTAAACTATTAAAAAACAAAGAATGACTACTTTTTGTCCATTGAAAGACTACTTAATGTCAAAACATTCGATTGAAAAAATGACTACAACATACATGAGTTCAGTATAAAAAGTCATAAAGTTGAAAGTTTGTAAAGTTAAATTGCTGATAATAAGCAATTTACTTAAATTGTAAAATATTTTTAAAAACACTGATAATCAAGCATATAGATTGTTTAGCTAAAATAAAACAGGCTTTTTAGACCGGACTCATACATGAAATCAAATATTTACACGTTTTCTTACGAATACTAATTATTGTCATTAATTTTTTTTATATTGAAATCATTTTTAAAACATATAATTCTCACATTCGCAGCAGTTTGTGTTGTATTTTCGGCATTTGCGCAAGCTGAAATCGACAGTTTAACTGTGCGATACGATTCGTACATGTCTCAAGGCAATAATGCTGCCGCTGCCGGCGTTTTACTTGATTTATACGATGTTACGAAACGTACGAACGACATCACAACCTTGCAGTACGCTGCTAATGCGCTGCAATTGTATTCCGAACTCGGCGATACTTTGCATATTGCGCTGTGTAACAAGCTGATAGGAGATAATTATTTCAACCGCGATATTCTTGCCATGGCGATGGATTCATATTCTAAAGCACTGGAAATCTATCAATTAACCGGCTCGGAACGCGAAAAGGCGTATGTCGATTTACAAATTGGTCAAATACTTGCAGCTCAGAAACTTACATTAAAAGCGCAAGAAACTTATCAGGCAGCTTTTGATATTTTAGTGCGAATAAAGGATTCCGTCGGCATTGCGGAGGCTTATGATTTGCGCGCTCAAGTGATTCTTATTGACGAGGAACAAGATGATAATCTGGCGCTTGCATTGCTCGACAGTGCGCTTGTAATTCGGGTAAAATTACAGGACGAAGCCTTGATTGCAAAATCGTTTGAAATGATTGCCAATGCCCATTTTTTTCTGGAAGATTTTGAAACCGCAGCCTCTTTCTTGGAAAAGGCGTTGCAGAGTTACAAAAAAACGGGAAACATCGTAAAACAGGCTGACGCTTATTTGGGGTTTGGCGAGAAGTATCTGTATGACAAGCATTTCGAGGACGCAAAACACAATTTTTTCAAAGCGTATGACATTTACCGAGTGTCCGAAATTTATGATAAACAAGCAAAAACTGCCATAAAACTTGCCGAAGTTTATCTGTTTTTGAACAATTCCGAAGAGGCAAAGAAATTTGCAGCCGAGGCATTAGCACTCTCTTTTGAACGCAATTTGAATATTGTCAGACAATCGTCTTACAAAACATTGGCAACGCTTTATGCCAAAACGGGAAATCACAGGCTTGCTTTTGATTACATGCAAAAATATGCAGCACTAACGGATTCTATACGAATTGAAGAACAAAACAGACAAACTACTGAGCTACAAATAAATTTGGCAACACAGAAAAAAGAGCAGGAAATTAGTCTTTTACAACAAAATCAAAAGATTCAGGATGCCGAACTTCAACGCAATCAGGCACAAAAAAAAGGACTGTATTTCGGAGTTGCACTCATGGGGGCAATGCTTGTAATGGCTTTGATTTTTGGATATTTTATTTACCGAAACAACAAACGCACAAAGCAAATAAATGAAATGCTTGTGTTTAAAAATCAAGAGATTAACCAGCAAAAAGAAGAAATTTTGGCGCAACGAGACCGCCTGAAAGATGCCAATATTTCCATTACAAAACAACGCGATGAAATTAAAGCCAAAAATGAAAAAATAGAAGCCGGTATGTTCTACGCCAGCAAGATACAGCGCGCCATGCAGCCGAAAATGAAGGAAATTCGAGAACAATTGCCCGAATCTTTTGTAATGCTCAGCCCGAAAGAAGCTGTGAGCGGCGATTTTTATTGGTATGCGAACATTATTGACGATGCCGGAGACGAAAAAACGGTGATTACCGCCGTAGATTGCACGGGGCACGGCGTGTCGGGCGCATTTATGTCCATGCTTGCGGATGCGTATCTCACTCAAATTGTGCATCAAAGACGTATTTCACACCCCGAAATTATTTTGCAGGAATTGCATAAAGGCATCGTTTCGTCGCTTCAGCAAGAAAAATCGAACAATGCAGACGGCATGGATATGGCTCTGTGTGTGATTGATAAAAAACGAAAAATTTTAGAATTTGCCGGCGCAAAAAATCCGCTCTTTTACATTCAAAACGGAAAATCGGATATTTTTAAGGGCGACCACGATTCGATTGGCGGAATTAAGCGCGGCGAAGAGCGCATTTACACCCGATATTCGTTAGATGTTTCCGTGCCTACGGTTTTTTATATGTATTCCGACGGATTTCAAGACCAATTCGGCGGCGAACTGAATAAAAAATTCATGGCTAAACGATTTAGAGATTTTCTTGAAAAAATTTCGACAGAACCTATTAATAAACAAGCAACAGCATTAGCCGTAGAATTAGACGAGTGGAAAGGCGAACGCCAGCAGATGGACGATATACTAATCATAGGCGTAAAGTTAGATTTAACCGAACATAACTCGTAAAAAAATGAAAGTGCAAAGAATAGTTGTTCTCATAATAATGTTGTTGCTTACAAGCACATTGCTGCGGGCGCAACCATTTGCAAAAAATGGCGTTTTGGATGTTTCGGATTTTGATTTAAAAAACAACACCATATTACTGTCCGGTCAATGGAATTTTTATCCCAAAGCATTATTGTCGCCCCAAGATGTTGCGAATACGCCTCCCCCGGAACACATCACTGTGCCCAATATGTGGAATTACGAAAAAGCGAAAGACAGCACAACATATCCCGGGCGCTTCTACGGAACCTATCACTTGAAAGTCGTTGGTGTGAAGACAGATGCGCCCTTGGTATTTGACTTTAACAAAATTTATACATCGTGTAAGATTTTCATAAACGGAAAATTGATATGTGAACACGGGAAAATAGGCACATCCAAAGAAGAAGCTGTCCCAAATTTTTATCCGGAAATGATTCCGGTTCAGGCTATTAACGATACAATTGATGTTGTTTTGCAAGTTTCAAACTTCCATCATCGCGAGGGTGGTATCTTTGAAACATTAAAGTTCGGAGTGTATAAAAATGTTGCCGCAGAGCGCGATTATCACTTAATTTTCGATATGTTGCTTTTCGGGGCAATTTTAATCATGGCTTTGTATCACTTAGCATTGTATTTTTTGCGACGCCGTTCTGTCTCTGCATTATATTTTGGAATTTTTGCTGCCATTGTAGCCTTGAGAACAATATTGACCGGTTCGGAAGCGTTGGCAGTTATTTATCCAAATATTCCTTGGGGTATAACGTATCGAGTTGAATATTTTACGTTTTTTGTAGGCGTAAGCACGTGTATTTTATTCGCGCGTTCTATTTTTACGCGTTTTTCAAAATGGTTTACATATACAGTCGTTGTGATGAGCATACTTTTTACCACAGCGGTATTAGTTTTGCCTACATATTATCATGCGTTTTTACTAATGCCATACCAATTGATGACCGTTCTTGCAATTGTGCTGGTATTAATTAGCGTGGTTCGTGCCGGTATTCGCAAAGAAGAGTCGGCATGGCTGTTTTTGGTCGCATTATTTGCTTTGTTCGGAACTGTAATCAATGATATTTTGCATGCCATGGGACACATCCGTTCGATAGAACTTGCACCGTTTGGCTTATTTATTTTCATTTTTGCCCAAGCTTACATGCTCGCAAAACGTTTTAACGCTGCATTTATTCAGAATGAATCACTTACGGAAACGCTTGATTATCAGAATAAAAATCTTGAACAAATTGTAAAACAGCGGACGGCAGAAATTGCCCAACAAAAAGAAGAAATTCTGGCTCAAAGTGAACTTTTGCTCGATATTAATGCTTCGCTGGAAAAATTGTCAATCGTTGCCGATAAGACGGACAATGCGGTTGTTATAGCCGATAAAGACGGGAAAATTGAATGGATTAACGGCGGTTTTTATCGCTTGTATGGCTATAATTTGCGCGAATTTACACAAATTTACGGCGACAATCTCGTTAAAGTGAGTTCAAACGACGAAGTAAGCGAAATGCTGAAACAGGTGTACGAAGACAAACATAGCGTACAATATGAGTTCGCAATGACAAGCAAATCTGGCAAGAAAATCTGGGTTCAAACTACTGTTACACCTATTTTGGATGAAAATTCAAACGTCTCAAAGCTCGTGGCAATTGACAGCGATGTGAGTCCGCTCAAGCAGGCACAAGCCGAAATTATGCAACGTAACGAAGAAATTATGACTCAAAAAGAAGCTTTGCAACAAAAAACAGAGGAAATTTTGGCGCAACGTGATGAGTTGGAAATGATTAACAAGAAATTAGACATTCACAACCAGAATATTCAAGCAGGCATACGGTACGCCCTCAACATTCAGAAAGCCATTTTGCCCGATGTTGCAGCCATCAGAGACGTGTTTCCGAACGCATTCGCAATTTACAAACCCAAAGACATCGTCTCGGGCGATTTTTATTGGTTCGTGAAAGCCAATGTCGGAAATTGTCATTTTCTCGCTGTTGTCGATTGCACAGGACACGGCGTGCCCGGCGCATTTATGTCCATGATAGGCACACGTTTGCTCAGCAGTATTGTTACAGAGCGGAACATTACCGACCCTTCGGAAATCTTAGAAAATTTAGATGCTGCAATCATCAAAGCACTGCGTCAAAAATCGTCGGAATACAACGACGGCATGGACGTTTGCCTCATTAAACACGAACAAAATGCTGACGGTTCTCACAAGATTCAATTTTCAGGCGCAAAACGTCCGCTTTACCTCATAAAATCCGGCACCAAACAACTGCAACGCATCGGCGGAACCCGCAGAGGCATAGGCGGAACGAATATCAGAACCGAAAAACATAATTTTGAAGTTACAGAACTTCAACTCAATACCGGCGATGCTTTTTATCTGACTTCAGACGGAATCATTGACCAGAATAATACTGAGCGCACACGCTTCGGTTCCGCACGTTTTGAAGAATTAATTACGTCCGTTTCCATGTTTGATGTTGCTGAGCAAGAGCAAATTATTTTGGATATTTTCAACCGTTGGAAAGAACGCGAAGAACAACGCGATGACATTACAATGATTGGCGTAAAATTATAAGCTAAGTTTTGTTATATAGTTGTCATTCGTAGTTTTTTATTCCGCTTCAATTGAATTTTTACGGAATTTCAAAAAATATTCAAGCTGAAATTTATCTATATCATAAAGAAAATCAATATGTTATGAGTTTTTCTTTTACAATTGTTCGGCAGTTTCAATTTCCAAATAACTGATAAGACGTTTGTCTTTACAGTTCGAAATTCGGTACAAAATTCTGAAATTCTTAGCTTTAGTGTTCAACGTTCCCATTATTGAAATTTGATTTTCCGTAACATGCTCGCCCGTAATTAAAAATTTTACCGGTTTATTGAGCGAAAAAAAATCGCTCATCATGGCTTCTGCCTGTCGTTTACTGTACACATTGCTCTTACCGTCAATGCGCAACTGCAAATTCGTGTTAAAATATTGTGCCAAATTTTGGGCATTTCCGTTCCGAATTGCCGTTTCAATTATCACCGTGAGTTCATCCGGCGCGACTGCGAAACTTGTATTCTGTCCGAAAAATAATGTAAAAAGAAACGTGAGTGCGATGAACTTTGTCATTTCCGTAAAGTGGTTTCCAATCACGAAACAAAAACTTTACCGGAAATGCTTTTTTTGAGAACGATTTTTTATTTCGTAAACAATTGTATTCAAGATGTTTGCTACACTTTGCCCTTGTAAAGCGCTTGCAGTTCGGTCAGCAGTTCCAGCTCCCTGCCTGTGGGGTTTTCGGGCAATTTGTAATTTAGAGTCAAATACATATCGCCAAACTGTTCAGCTTTGTCGTACACCGGCATTCCGTAGCCGCGCAGACGCAAAATTTTGCCGTTTTCGGATGCCGCCGGAATCTGCAAAACCACATCGCCTTTGAAAGTTGTAACTTTTGCCTGTCCGCCCAAAATTGCAGTATAAATATCAATATTCAAATTTCGGAACAAATCGTTTTTCTTGCGCTCAAAAATAGAATGTTCCCGTATGATAATCCGAATGTACAAATCACCGTTTTTTCCGCCAAACTTACTTTCGTAACCTTTTTCGTTGATTTTCAGAATTTTATCATTCGGAACGCCGGGTTTTATCAAAATACGCAATTTCTCATTATTCACGTTCAAAATGCGTGACGAACCGAGATAAGCTTCTTCGAGGTCAATCGTAATTTTGCCGCGCGCATCGTCGCCCTTCATAAACGTGTATGCGCCGCGCTCTTTGCGTTGTTTGAAAAACTGCTTAAAAAAATCGGAATACGCCGAATCGTCCGTTGTTTTCGTTGTCCAAGTCGCTTCGGTTTCCGTTGGTTCTTTTCGCGTTTGGTAAGCGTTTGCGCGTCTGGCACGGCTTTCATCGCCGATGAAATCGTCTAATTTTTTACGCCTTTCCGGGTCAGACAGTACTTCATACGCTTCCGCAATTTGCTTAAATTTATGCTCTGCCTCGGCGTTATCGGGGTTTCTGTCCGGATGCCATTGCTTCGCCGCCGCACGATACGCCTTTTTTATTTCGTCGTCCGATGCCGCGCTCGACACTCCAAGTATTTTGTAATAATCCTTAAATTCCACAAATTAGATTTTCATTGCAAAGATAATAAGAAATTTGAAACCGGTTCTTAATTCATAATTCTTAATTCCTGATTGACAATTCATAACTCATAATTCAAAAGCATTTGCGCCGCTTCATAAGGACTTAATTTTGAGTTTTTTACATCATTTTCAAGTTCTGAAATTTTATTTTTTAGGCTGATATTTTGGTAAAAACGATTTTTTAAAGCTTCGATAAGCGTGTCGTGCATCCTCGAAACCGCTTGATTATGACGATTTTGCTCAAAAAATCCGTTTACTTTAATTTCACTTTCAAAATGTTGAATAAAATTCCATAAATCCGAAATTCCCACGCCGGTGTATGCCGATAATGTAAAAACCTTTGGCTCAGGCGAATGTGTGCGACGCGGAAACAAATGTAACGCATTTTCAAACTCCATTCGCGTGCGTGCTGCTGCTGTAATATTATTGCCGTCCGCTTTGTTGATGGCAATGGCATCTGCGGCTTCCGTGATTCCGCGCTTGATACCTTGCAACTCATCGCCCGCGCCGGCAATTTGCAGCATCAGAAAAAAATCGGTCATAGATTTTACCGCAATTTCCGATTGTCCTACGCCGACAGTTTCCACGAAAATAGTTTCAAATCCGGCGGCTTCGCACAAGATGATGCCTTCTGCCGTTTTGCGCGCCGTGCCGCCCAGTGTCCCGCCCGACGGTGTGGGACGTATGAAGGCATTTGCGTGTGTACCAAGCTTTTCCATCCGTGTTTTGTCGCCCAAAATGCTGCCGCCAGATGTGCTCCCAGATGGGTCAATCGCAAGTACGGCGATTTTTTTACCGAAAGTTTCAATCAAAAACATGCCTAAAGTCTCAATAAACGTGCTTTTGCCCGCACCCGGCACGCCCGTAATGCCTACACGAAACGACTTGCCCGAATGAGGTAAACAGTCGGCAATAATTTGTTGAGCCAAATTCTGATGTTCGGGTTTTGTGCTTTCAATTATCGTAAATGCCTGACTCAGAATGGTTCTGTCTCCGAGAAGAATGCCGTTCGTGTAATATTCGACAGTCTGAAGCACACGACTTTTCCGCACGAAATTCGGGTTTACCGTTTCGGGCGCATCAATGCCTTTATTGACGTGCAAAGCGGAATCGGGGGGC
>DYSM01000531.1 GCA_020718265.1 Draconibacterium orientale
CCTTGATGCTGCTCTCTCAATAAATCGTTTACAATTTTTACGGGGTTGAATGTGATGATGGGCACTTCCACGAAAAGTGTGTTCCAATCTGCCATCGCGCCGTTCCACAAACCTGGTAACTCTTGGGCTTTCAGCTTTTTACCGTCTTTTGATTTTTCAGAAATGAAGCCTGTTTCTTCGTCAATAAAGTTGCGGAGGTCGAATTTTTTGCCCGTATAATCTTTCACGGCGCACACCAAATCCACCGGATTAAAGTGCGTAGCGCTGTCGGCAAGCTGTTTTTGTGCCGGATTTTTGAAGTCAATTTGAGAACTTTCAACAATTTGCAAACCGATATCGCCTTTAGAATTTCGCACAAAAAACGGACCGCCGCCGGGTTCGCCTTCGTTTTTTACCATGCCGCATACACGAATCGGGCGATTCAATTTTTGCAACAAATAAGCTGTTCGGGCTTCAAAATTCAAACTTGCAAATTTTGCTTCGGGGGTGTAAAAAAGTTTTTCGGCAAAAAAATTCAGAATTTCCGCTTGCAATTCAGCACTCGGTTTCGATTTTAGTAACTTAATGTAAGCAAACAATTTATCGCGCAAATCGACTAAAATTCCGCCGATAATTTTCTTGTAACTTACCGTTGTATCTTTTAATCTATCCGGCACGATGTTGTCGATATTTTTGATAAAAATCACATCGGCATCAATATCATTGAGGTTTTCGATTAGTGCGCCGTGTCCGCCCGGTCGGAACAGCATCGAGCCGTCCGAGTTGCGAAACGGTTCGTTATGTTCGTCGCCGGCAACAGTATCGGTAGAAGGTTTTTGCACGGAAAATTCAATATTTAACGTAATTCCAAAAGCGCGTTCGTACACATTTTTCACAGACTCAACGTGTTCCGAAAATGCTTTTTTGTGTTCGGGCGAAACTGTAAAATGCACATTTGCAGCACCTTGCGAAGCTCCGTAAAGTGCAGCTTCCACCAAATGCTCCTCAGCCGACGTGCGACTGTGTCCTTTGTAGGGGTGAAATTTCAGCAAACCTTTTGGCAAATTTCCGTAATTTAGCCCAATTTCTGTCAGCAGAGTTTTCAAAATATTGACATAATCAGCACGTTTGAACGAACCGAATTGTTTTTCATACGCAGTTTTCAAATCTTCGTAAAATGCAAATTTTTCGAGCAGATTAAAAAACGTTGACGGGGATGCAAAGTTCTTATTTTCAAGGAATGACGTATCGCCGGAATACGAATTCATAAACTCGAAAACGGCTTGAAACATGCGACTTGCCGCGCCGGATGCGGGCACAAATTTCACAATTTTTTCGTCCGCCGTGTTCGCATCATATCGGCTTTCGTAATGCTTAATTTCAGCTTCCGAAACCTGCAAGACACCGTTAGCTGCAGTTGCCGGCGCGGTGATGTCGGCAAACGGAAAGCCGGTTGCAAAATTTTCGAGCTGCGCCGACACTTTTTTGGTCGTAATGCCTTTGGCGGCTAATTGGTCTAAATCTTTTTGGGTAAACACACTCATATCTTTGAAAATTAGGAATTTAGAATTTGAAACTTGAAA
>DYSM01000004.1:0-16321 GCA_020718265.1 Draconibacterium orientale
ACAAACGATAATTTACATAATATCAAATATTTATACATTTTCTTACAAACACTATTTAAAACCATTCTAAATAACAGGCAGATTATTAAAGTTGTAAAATTAAGATATTCAGATATTTAGATTTATGAAACGTTTGATTTTCAAAAAATGACGATAAAAATGACATTTTTATCAAAAAAAAGACACACTTTTGCAGAGTTTTATTTTTAAAAAATTGACATACATGATACATCGAATAGCCGTGCCGGTTAATGCCGGACTTGTAGCTGCAAACCTCAATGAAACCTCACAAGTTTACTTTTTCGACATCGAAAATAACGCTGTCGTTCAAGAACAAATGAGTGTGTTTCCGACTGAAAAAGACAGTGTTATGCCTGTTTTTTGTGCGGAAAATTCTGTAAACGAAATCATTCTCGGACAACCGTCGGAGGCTGAAATTAACACGTTTCTTGCCAACCGAATCAGCGTTGTTATGGGTGCGCCCGTAATGAATCCGCGCGATGTGGTGGAAGATTATTTGTTCCAAATGCAACATCACCAACACGGTCACGGACATGGTCACGGACACGGCGGCGGCGGATGCGGTTGCAACTCACATGACGACGATGATGACAGCGATGAAAGTTACTGCAACGATGACGGCGGCTGCGGTTGCCACTAAACAAGATTTCAGACTTGAGATTTGAGATTTCAGAATCAAGATACCTTCTTAAAAAACTGCCGTGTTGAAAGATACGGCAGTTTTTTTAGTTTTCAACTTTCCAAATCTTGGGCTGAAATTTCGGGTCGTTTACGATTTCGACGATGCTGCCTTTTTGCTTGAGCACAAATAATCCGTTTTGGTAAGCATATTTGTCAGCTTTATTTTCGATAATCATGCCGGCAACTGCGCCGTAAACGCTCATGCCTGAGAGGTTAAATAATTTCGGTGCAATTTCTTTGATTTTTTCCAAATCTGAATTCAAGTCGCTAATGCAACTTTTTTACCGGCTGAATTACAAATATTTAGTTTGTTGAAACGAGAATAACTTTCGGTAAATAATTGGTAGAAAGTTATTTCCCGTTTCAACAAACCATCATTATCATCATAAGTTTTTGAATTTCATTGAAATAAAAAGTTGCATTAATTACTTGAATTTAGGGGTTAAATTCAGCGCGTTAATTTGAAGTGTTGATTGATTTTGGTTGGAAATCAAGGGGCGTTCGTACAAATTTTTCATCACCAAACCCGCAAGCGTAAACCCGAAAATAGCTGTGATATGTGCTGTATTTCCGTTGATTACGGCTTTGGATGAACACCATTCGTGGTCGTCCAAAGCGTTGTCGGAGTGGCATACGGTCGATTTCGGACAAATACAAGCGGACGTTCCGCACGAGGTTTTTTCGTCTAAGTTCGGCAACACTTCATCGCTGAACACACACAGAAAATTCTTCGGAGCCGGCGCGCCGTTGCGCATTCCGCGCCGTATGCGCTTGCGTATGAGTGCCGAAAGCGGACAGCCCGAAACGTCCCAAAATTTGCCCACTTGCACACGTGTCGGGTCAATTTTCAAAGCCGCGCCCATGGACGAAATAAAAACTGCGTTCAAACGCGAAGCTGTGTTTATAAGGTGTATTTTGCTGCTGAGACTGTCGATGGCATCAATAATAAAATCGAATTTTTCAAGCTCAAATTGCGGCGAATTGTCCTGATTGTAAATCTGTTGAATCGCTGTAATGTTCGCGCGCGGATTAATTTCGAGCAACCGTTCCTTCAACGCTTCGGTTTTCACTTGTCCGATGGTTTTGGTCGTAGCCATCAGTTGGCGGTTGATGTTGGTAATGCACACGCGGTCGGAATCCACAATTGTCAAATGCTTAATGCTCGAACGCACAAGGCTTTCCGCGCACCAACTGCCCACGCCGCCGATGCCGAAAATAATGACTTTTTGCTCGGAAATGAGTTTCATTTTCTCTTTTCCGTACAACATATTCGTGCGCTGAAACAGTGCTTTTTCCGATACCATGGATTGCAAATTTTGACGCAAATTTAGTGTTTTTTCGCCTAATTCAATCTCAAATATCTTTTTCTAAATAAAAATGCCGAACATTCAATTTGAACATTCGACATTTTGAATATAATTTTCAAATTATCACATTCTCAAATTATGACATCAAATTACACACCTTTCATATTCTCGGCACCATCGATTACACCGACCAAATTTTCGGGGTTGTGTATCAACAGCGGTATGTGCGCAGGGCAAATTCCGAGTTCTTGACCTTTGTATGCCAGTTTAATTATCGGTACTTCATTTTCGGTTGCGTTGCAAACGATACATTTTTTTACTTCCATGATTATTTTGTATTAAAATTCAGACAAAATTATATTTTATTTAGATTTAAAAATTGTAACACATGTTACAATTTCGATAATTTTAACTTCACACCACCCAAAATCCAACGTCCGGGCATTTGCACACCTCCGATTTCAAAGTATTGTGTGTCGGTAAAATTGTTCGCTTTTGCGTAAATTTCGACCATCGAATTTTTCCAAAAAACAGAGACATCAGCAGTTGTAAACGGTTTGTAATCAAATGTTTGAATTTCAGAGTCGATATATCGAGAGTAAGTCCCGTTTCGGCTTTCGTATTTTACAGTCCACGATGCGCCGAAATTTCTCCATATTTTATGTGAAAATCCAAATACAGCTTTATGTTTCAGATAATCAAGTGCATACATGGATTGATAATTATTTTCCACCTTATTTGTCGTGGTATAACTGTATGCGCCGGAAATTGTTCTTACAAACGCATTTTTCTCAAATTTTTTTTGGACAGAAAATTCCGCACCTTTTGTAATCAATTCGGTTAAATTCATGCTTTGCCATTTTTCGGTGTCCGATAATCTTCCCCAATCAATGGTATTTTGTCCAATGCGTTGAAATACTGCAAGATGCGCGTAAATGTTTGAATTTCTGTATTTTGTGCCTATTTCGTAAGTTATTGCAGTTTCGGGTTTCAAATCCGGATTCGATAAATTTGTCGGTCCGACGTAATACAAATCTGTAAACGTAGGCAACCTAAATGCTTGGTTCGCTGATATATATGTAGATATGTTTTTTGAAATTCTGTATAAAATATCGGCACCTCCCGAAAAATTCCAATTAAAATCATCATTGAAATTTGCGTTCGCGCCGGCTGAAATTTGAAATTTATTTATTTGATACACATGCTCGCCAAAAATGTTGTAATGCACACGTTCTTTGGCTTTTGTGAATTGTCCGTAAGGTTCGCCCGGAACTGCAACGGTGTCTGCGGCTTCGCCCAAAACGTTGCTCAAAATATGTTCGTAGCGCAACGCCGCGCCGACGGAAGTTTTTCCGAATTTTGTGTTGAAATTTTGCTTAATTTCTGTTTCTGAGGTTGTTGTGAAATGATAATTGTGTCCTTTGTAGTAATTCCAAGCCTGATAAACGCCTTTTGAAAACACGGCAGTATCGACGGAATTATATACAAAATAATTGCCATCGCGCACGTATCTGTCCTCGCGGAACAGCTCAAAACGGTCTTGATTATCGCGAAATGAAAATGAAATTTGAAACGGATGTTTTGTGTTTGTTGAAAATTTCAGGTTGCCGAACGTGGTTTTGATTTGTTCGTATTGCCAAGGGTATTTGGGTGAGTAAAAGCCGTTTGCGCCAAAACCTTTGTCGATGTACCCGGCTTGAAATTGTAATTTTGAGGCTTTAAACTTTAAAGCGCCGTGCCAAAAGATTGAGAATTTCTGAAAATCTGTGTTATTTACATCATTTTTAAACAGATAGCCGTCCGATTGGCTGTAGTCGCCGGACAGATGATTGCGCATTTTTCCGATTCCGAAATTGACTGACGCACCGGCTTGAAAAAGTCCGTTTTGTCCGGATAACGTGTTGATTTTAAGTTGATTTGCAGTTCCTTCGTTTGTGATAAAATTTATGGCTCCCGTGTAAGCATTTGCGCCAAATTCACGGATTCCGGGTCCTTCTAAAATTTCTATACGTTCAATGCTTTCAAAACTTACAGGCAGGTTCATGTTGTGGTGTCCGGTTTGCACATCGTTGAGCTTCACGCCGTTAAGCAGAATCAGAACTTGCTCAAAACTGCTGCCGCGCATACTTACATCGGCTTGCACATCGTGCGCTCCGCGTTGCCGAATGTCAATGGAAGCTGTAAAGTCCAACAAATCCGAAACGCTCGTAACCGGCAGATTTTCAATTTCTTCTCGACTTATCACATGGATAATTTTTCCGAGTTGCAACAGCTCGGTTTGCGTTCGTGTCGATTCAATTTGAATTTCATCCACATTTAGCGTATCTGTCTGTGCTTCTGCGCTTTGCCAAAACATTAGATACACGGGAACGAGCACTGCGATGCGAATAAGTTTGCCCAAACTGCGGAAAATACCGTAGCCGGCGTTGGTCCATTTCCGAAACGTGAAAACGGGTTTTAAATTTAAACTAAATTTTTGCATGATTTTGAATTTTTGATTGTTAAAAAAACTGCCAAAAGTAACAAAATCATCTAAATTGAATCAACAACTTTTTACAACAAATTTGTAGGTAAAATGTGATGATATGTTGCGAAAAAATGTGCAATACTTCCGCCCAACACAAATAAATGGAAAATGCCGTGTGCAAAAGGTAAATTTTTCCATAAATAAAATAAAACCCCGACAGTATAGGTTAACATACCGATTCCCAGCCAAATAAGTCCCATGGTGGACATCGTTTGAACGAGCGGATATACAGCAATGACAATCACGGAACCCATGCCCACATACATCCAAGCCGAAAGCGCGCGGTATTTGGGTTTATACCAAAAAAGTTTGAACAAAACGCCTGCAATTGCCAAGCCCCAAATCACGCCGAAAATGCTCCAACCCCACGCGCCTTGCAGCGTTACGAGGGTTACGGGTGTGTACGTGCCGGCAATGAGAATGTAAATTGCCGAATGGTCAAATTTATTCAAATAATATTTCACCCGCAGTTTTCGCGCGCTGTGGAATAGGGTTGAGGCTGTGTAAAGAACGATGAGGCTTGCACCGAAAATGGACGCTCCTACGATCCCTGCATTCGTTCCGTGCAAAGCCGCTTGAACAACCATGAGTACTAACGCCGTAACACTCAGCCCAATACCTATTGCGTGCGTGATGCTGTTTACGATTTCTTCTGTGCGAACTGTGATTTGTTTGGACATAAACTATTTACTTTTTGCAAAGTTACGTCTAATTTACTCAACATCCTGAATTTGAATGTTAATTTTTCAAAAATCTTATGCGTGCATTGAATTATTTTTATATTTAACACTTCAATGTAATGACAATTAGATTGTTATATCAGGTTTGTCATCCGAATCAATGTCGGCAAAGTAGTTTCTGTATGTTTTAAAAACGCGTGTAAATTCCGTTTCAAGGATGTCGATAAATTCGCTTCGTTTCAGCGGAACTTCTTTGGTTTCAAATTCAAAATCGAAATGCACATCTGTGATGTCCGTCATTTCTTGTCTGATATTTAATTTTTCCATGATTCTGTAATTTAAAGTTGTAACGTTATGATGCGTGTCCGAAGTATTTTGCATATTTTTTTGTCGATTTTCTACTTTTTTGTTCATTTCAGTGTTTTCTCAAAAAAAAGCTATTCATTTGCGGTTTCATAAATAATGATATTCGATATGTTTAAACAATGGATTTTAATTATTTTTAGTCTTTTTATTTTTAGTCAAAATCTTGTTTCTCAGCATATTGTAAGCGGTCGAGTGTTAGATGAAAGTACAAATCAAGGTGTACCCTACGCTGCGGTGGCTTGCCCGGCAACTGGCGTAGGAACGATTACGGATTTTGACGGAATTTTTGAATTTCAATCCGTTAAAGTTTCCGAATTTTTAGTGTTTTCTTGCATCGGTTATGTGTCTGATACCTTGAAAATCAGCGGAACACCTACCAGGAATATTGAGATTAGATTGCAACCGGCAAATAATGCGATTGATGAGGTTGTTGTTCATGCAGGCGAAAATCCGGCAAATATTTTGCTCAAAAAAGTTATTAAGGCAAAAAAACAAAACGACCCCAAAAACCTTGACAGCTACACTTTTACGCAATATACTAAAGCTAAACTGAGTATTACAAATATCTCTGATTCAGTGAGTAAAGAAAATTTCCAACCGGAATTTAGGATGTTATACGATATTATTGATACGTCGGATATTTCAGGAAAAACGATTCTTCCGGTTATGCTAACAGAGTCATTCTCAGAGTTTTACTATAAACGATTTCCCGAACGACAAAAAGAAATTGTTAAAGCCGTAAAGTTTGCAGGTTTCAAAGACGATGCGCTCGGAAAATACACCGGACAGATGTATGTGGACAATAATTTCTACGAAAATTTCATGCAACTGTTTGAAAAAGAGTTCACAAGCCCAATTTCGGCAACCGGACTTTTATCTTACGAATATTACCTCACCGACAGCACTTTTATCGAAGGACAATGGTGTTATCGCCTGAAATTCAAGCCAAGACGTAAGTCCGAATATACGTTTACGGGTTACTTGTGGATTGCCGATTCTGTTTTCGCGCTCAAATATATTGAGGCAGAACTCAGTCCGGGCGCGAACATTAATTACGTGAAACACATGAAAATAAAACAGGATTTTTCTTACGTTTCTGATAGTTTGTATTTTTTGTCTCACGAAAGTTTTTATGTCGAATTCGTTGTGAGCGATAAAGTTACGGGATTTTCGGCTGAAAAAGATTTTTATCGAGATGATATTACTGTAAATCCGGAATTTCCCGACAAGTTTTTCTCGCCGACTGTGCCGCGTGAGGTTATTACGGAAAAAGGCGCGTCGGAAATTGAGCCGGAGTTCTGGAAATCAGCTCGATATCAACCATTGGAAGCCAAAGAAGCTCAAATCTATACCGTTGCCGATTCCATTCAAACTTTGCCGCAATTTGAGTTCATGAAAAATTGGATGTATTTTGGCGTAACAGGGTATTGGCGATTTGGAAAATTTGAGTATGGTCCTGTGTTTCAGTCATTTTCAAAGAACGAAATTGAAGGAAATCGCTTCCGTTTCGGCATCAGAACAAGCAACGATTTCAGCAAAAAAGTTGAACTTGGCGGACATGTCGCTTATGGAACACTTGACAAAACGTTCAAATACAGCACAAGTTTCAAATACAAATTCCAAAACGCGCCTTGGACAATTTTCAAAATGTATCATAAAAACGACATGACCGAACTTGGCGTGCTGCCTTATGCGTTTTCAGACGGAAATTTTCTCGCCGATGCGTTTACTTCTTCCTTAAACGATAATTTGTTTCGCACCGTGAGTTCGGAAATCGGCATCGAACACCAATTTTTTCAAGGATTTACTACGGAATTGTTCTTTTCCCACCGAGAAACGTTTCCGACAACGTTTTATCCGTTTACGAATTCCGAAGGGCAAAGCATCCGTTCGCTTACGAGTTCTGAATTTGTTTTGAACGGACATCTTGCTATAAATGAGGAATATGCCGAAAGTGTTTTCAGCCGAATGTCGCTTGGTACGAAGTATCCGATGATTGATTTCAGCCTTGTTCAAAGTTTGCCGAACGTTTTGGGAAACGATTATGATTACACCAAAATTGAACTAAATTTCGACCACAATTTTTACATCGGACCGCTCGGTAGGTTCAATTATCGCGTGGGCGCGGGCAAAATTTTTGGCACGGTGCCGTATCCGCTGCTCAAACTGCATCCCGGAAACGAAACCATTTTTTCGGAACTTTATGTGTTCAATTTGATGAATATTTACGAATTTGCAAGCGACGAATATGCGCATGTCTTTATCTATCATCACTTTAACGGGTTGTTTCTCAACAAAGTTCCGCTTTTGCGAAAACTCAAGGCGCGCGAATTTGTAACCGCTCGCGGTGTAATCGGCACATTATCAGACGCTGACAGAAACGAATTTCAATTTCCGTCCGATTTTAATACGGCTCGTACACCTTATCTGGAAGTTGGTGTCGGCGTTGAAAACATCCTGAATTACATACAGATAGAAGCCGTTTGGCGCGTTACACACACGGAAAATATCGGCGCGGAAAATTTTAAGATTTTGTTCGCACTTCTGCCGAATTTGTAACTTGACTATATTTTTTTATTTTTGCAGATATTTGACTACGCATGACTTTTGAACAAATTATTTCGGATATCAGAAATCGAATTTTTAAACCGATATATCTCTTGCACGGAGATGAGCCGTATTATATCGACAAAATTACAAATTTTATTGCGGAAACTGTGCTCACCGAAGACGAGAAAGTGTTCAATCACACGGTGTTATACGGAAAAGATATTTCAGCGTCCGACATCGACAATGCTGCCCGACGATTCCCGATGATGGCGGCGCACCAAGTTGTGATAATCAAAGAAGCGCAGGATACCAAAAAGCTAGACGATTTGGTTTATTATGCTGAAAAGCCTTCAAAATCAACTGTTTTGGTGTTGAGTCATAAATACAAAACGCTGGCAAAGAACAAGAAACTTTACAAAGCGATAGAGAAAAACGGCGAAATATTTGAATCGAAAAAACTGTACGAAAACCAAATTCCGAAATGGATAACAAGTTATCTGGGCGACCGGAAATATAAAATCAATGCAGTTGCCAGTCAGTTACTTACGGATTTTTTGGGTACTGACCTCAGCAAAATTGGCAACGAGTTGGACAAACTCTGCATTTCGCTTGCGCCCGGAACGGAAATCACGCCAAAGCAGATTGAAGACAACATCGGAATCAGCAAAGATTTTAACACGTTTGAGCTACAAAATGCTCTGAGTGAGAAAGATGTGTTGAAAGCGAATCGCATTGTCGATTATTTTTCGCGCAATCCGAAAGACCATCCGTTGATTCTGACAATCACGTCGTTGTATTTTTATTTTGCAAAAATTTTAGCATACCATTTTTTGAAAGATAAAAGTAAAAATAATGTAGCATCGGTACTGAAAGTTAATCCTTTTTTTGTGAAAGATTACGAACTTGCCGCAAAACGCTATAATTCAGCCAAAACCATTCAAATCATCTCCCTTTTGCGCGAATACGACATGAAATCCAAAGGCTTAGGCAGCGTGTCCGCCTCGCAAGGCGATTTGCTTAAAGAACTTATTTTCAAGATATTGCATTAGAAAATGGTCATTTGTCATTGGACATTAGGAAATTCAGTAGAAATTCATTGTAATTCAGTATATTAACTTATTATTAATCTTCAAATTAGCAAATTTTCACATTTTCACATTTTCACATTTTCACATTTTCAAATTGCCAAAATGGATTCTCCGATAACCCTTTTTCTTATACTTGTAACATCCGTTGTGTCGATTGCGGCGTTCGGAAATCGAGAAATGTTCGATAAATTGAAGCTGAATCCGTTTATGGTTTTGCAGCGCAAAGAGTGGGGCAGAGTGCTCGGTCACGGTTTGCTTCATGCCGATTGGATGCACTTGATTATCAACATGTACGTGCTGTATTCGTTCGGCGGAGCGATTGAACAAGTGTTCGATATGATTTCGCGCTACGGAAAATTTTGGTATGTAATCATGTATGTTTTGGGTGTTGTTGCGGCAACACTTCCGGCACTTTACAAACATCGTAACTCACACTCCTACAACGCAGTAGGTGCATCGGGTGCGGTTTCGGCAGTCGCGTTTGCGAGTATATTGATTATGCCGACATCAAAAATAAGTTTTGTATTTTTACCTTTTTTACAAATTCCGGCGTATATTTTTGGATTTTTATACTTGGTTTATTCGTATTTCATGGCAAAACGCGCCGCCGGCAACGTGGCGCACGATGCGCATTTCGCAGGAGCGGTATTCGGTTTTTTGTTTCCGCTTATTATTGAACCAAGTTTGATTCAACGCTTTTTTGTGCAAATTGTGGGCGGGTGAAACTAATATTTGACGCTTAAATCTACGATTTTTCGGTTGTTTTGTGTTATTTTTTACTAAAATTATTTCACGCACTAAATTTTAGTAATTTTGATGCGTATTAAATGTGAAACATGTCTATATTTCAAAAATCAGTCGTAAATAAATATCTCCGCAATTTGAATGAAGCTGAAATAGACAGTGCTTTTGACCGTTTTCTAAATTTTTACGGAAATAAATTACGTTTATACAATATTTCGAATTTAAAAGAAGAGAACTATCAAGAAGGTTTTTTGCGCGAAATTTTTGTAAACGTTCTTGGCTATACTTTAAATCCGGATGTAAATTACAATCTGACAACGGAATACAAAAACCAAACGGATAACAAAAAAGCTGACGGTGCAATATTAATTGACGGACATGCTGTAGGTGTTATCGAATTAAAATCTACGAAAACGCCTAATTTAGAATCTATTACAAAACAAGCTTTCAACTATAAAAATAATCAGCCAAAATGCAAATTTGTCATTACCTCTAATTTTCATTTGCTTCGTTTTTTTATCGACAATGCAACAGAATTTATTGAATTTGATTTATTTACCATTTCAAAGGCAGAATTTAAGCAATTATATCTGTTTTTAAGCTATGACAGTATCAAAAATGAAATTCCGCTTCAGATAAAGGAGGAAACGAAATTTCATGAAATTAATATTTCTGATAAATTTTATTTGGATTATAAGATATTTAAAGATGATGTTTTCAGAAGTTTAACAGAAAATAATACAAAATACGATAAACTGCTGTTGTATAAAAAGACGCAAAAATTACTCGACCGCATTTTGTTTATTTTATTTGCAGAAGATACAGGTTTAATACCGCCAAATGCAATTTCTCGAACGATTGAAAAATGGAAAATCATGCAGGGTGAGGGCTTGGA
The DNA here is from genome assembly GCA_020718265.1 of Draconibacterium orientale. Classification (GTDB taxonomy): domain Bacteria; phylum Bacteroidota; class Bacteroidia; order Bacteroidales; family JAADGE01; genus DYOJ01. The sequence goes on from DYSM01000004.1 coordinate 10,860, forward strand.
AATGTCTTTATATTCGCGGTTTCAGGCATTGTTTTCACATTTGAATTCCGGTTTTGTATATCAGAATTGGGGCGAGGTACCGGCGTACAACGGCGGCTTATTTTATACCGATGAAGTTTTGGATAATCCAAACTTAATTCTCAATGATGTTTTTTTTGAAACAGACATTTTAAAATTAGCCGCTTATGATTTTAATTCCGAAATTGACGTAAATATTTTAGGACATATTTTTGAACATTCGTTGAACGAACTCGATGAAATGACAGCTCAAATTCAAGGTTCTGAAATTGATAAATCCAAAACAAAGCGAAAGAAAGACGGCATTTTTTACACTCCGAACTATGTAACAAAATATGTTATTGAGAAAACAATTGGCTCATATTGTGAGCTTAAAAAGTCGGAATTAGGTCTAAATCAAATTGAAATTTCAGAAAAATTTCTAAAAAAATCGAAACTTACAAAAGACGGAAAATTACTGTTCGACACGTTTTTAACTTATAAAAAATGGCTGTTTAATCTAAAAATAATAGATCCGGCATGTGGTAGCGGAGCTTTTTTAATCGAAGCCTTGCGCTATTTGATTAACGAACATAAAGATATTGACGATAAAATCAGCGAATTGGAACAGAAACCAATCCGGTTTTTTGATACAGATAAATCTATTTTAGAAAAAAATATTTTTGGAGTAGATATAAATGAAGAAAGTGTCGAAATTGCAAAACTTTCGCTCTGGCTCAATACGGCAAAAAAAGGCAGAAAACTGTCCGATTTGAGTGAAAATATAAAATGCGGCAATTCACTTATCGACGATGAAACTATTGCCGGAGATAAGGCTTTCGATTGGAATGCAGAATTTCCTGAAATCATGCAAACCGGTGGTTTTGACATCATTATCGGAAATCCGCCATGGGTTTCCTTAATCGGAAAACACGGACACAATACGCTGGACGAAATTTCTCAAAAATGGCTCATAAATCAGTACGCAAGTAACACATATTTGCCAAATTTATTCGAAATTTTCATCGTTCGTTCGTTTACATTGTTGAAATCTCAAGGTTTTTTCTCGTTTATTGTTCCTGACCGTTTAGGATATAATTCTTCGTTCAGTTATTTGAGATACAAAATTTTAACGGATTTTAAACTTTCCGAAATTATTTACAAATGGGATTTCCCCGGAATTATTACGGACACGATGACATTTGTGATTCAAAATAAATCTCAAGACGATTATCCGATTGCCATAATGTCGAAACCCAACAATGGAACCATCTATTTTACGAAAGAACAAATTCTTAGCAATCAAGATTGTCAGTTTAAGTCATATAAAAGTAACGTAGTCAAGCTGTTAGTAGAAAAACTTATATCAAATTCTGCCAAACTGAGCACACTTTGCAATATTACTTCCGGTTTCGGCGGAAAATCTGAACTTATTACATCCGAACAACTAAACTCAAGACAAATTCCTGTCTTTAAAGGCTCATCTGTAAGACGTTATGAGACAAACGAATTTTATTGGTTTGAATTTATTCCGGAACATATTACAGGCAGAACAACCGATAAATCGAAACTGTCTGCGATTCCGAAAATTCTTATCCGAAAAACAGGCGATACAATCATCGCAACTTTTGATGAAACAGGTATTTTTCCCGAACAATCTCTTTATTTTATCTATAATCTGAACCCAAGTTTCGATTATCGTTACATCTTAGCTGTCCTAAATTCGGATTTAATATCTTGGTTTTATGTGAATTATCTTGTAACTAATTTGGACAGCACTCCACAAATTAAGTTAATTGATTTAGAAAAAATTCCTATTTCACAGATTTCGGACACCGCTCAAAGCGAAATTATTGAATATGTAGATGTTATTGTGAAAGATAAAAAGGTCTTAAAAAATTCGGAAAAATTTGTAAACAGAGTTACAGCCCATCTAAAACCAAAAACTGTAACTCATAAAATGAGTGAGTTTTACAAGTATGATTTCAAAACATTTATTGAAGAACTTGAAAAACAAAACATAAAACTCAATTTGAAACAATCCGAAGAATGGGAAAATTACTTTATTTCTCATTCAAACGACTTAAAACCGGCATTAAAACGCATCATTGAAGCAACCGAACAACTAAATAATTTAGTTTACAAAGCATACAATCTGTCTTCAGATGAGATAGACCTGTTGAAAAACTCAGATTGATTCATTTAGCATTTAATCGCAGATAACGTTTGTTTCAACACGAAAAAGACCTATTTGGCGGAAAAATTCTTACATTTAAACGAACTAATCTTACATTCGAATAATATTGTTTCACAAAATTTTCATTTATAAATATAGATTCAAATCATGGAAAAAAAAGAATTCTTCGCAAAAAAAGCTGAACTTCAGGCTCGTGAATTAGACACAAAGATAGAAAAGGCTAAACTTGAAATAGAGCAAAAGAAAGCTGATTTTAAAACGCAATACGAAAAACAATGCGCCATGCTGGATGAAAGCATCGTGAAAATGGAAGCAAGCCTCGCAACAATGAAAGTGGATGCGCAAGCCATGCAAACCGTTTCCGATGCCGATTTTGATGCAAAAGCAGCAGAATTTGGAGCAAAATACAAATCGAATTCTATTTTCGACGATATTTCGGACAATGCCAAAGATGCATTCGAAACTGTGAGCAAGAAATTCTCAAATTTATTTAGTTAGACTATTTTTAGCATAAAAAAGAAAGCCAAAGCATTGAACTTTGGCTTTCTTTTTTTTATTTTTTTAACATAAAATACACAGGCAAATGGTCGCTGAAACCACCAAAATAATCTTTGCCGTACGTTTTGCTTGGCGAATAGGTGCCGGCTTTCGGATTGTCATACAGAATTTTTCGGTCGGCGAAAATTTGTCCGCCGTCGCTTGAAACCGTCCAAACTTTGCCGCGCATGAGGTTTTGCGACACAATGAGATTGTCCAACATGTTCCACGCACCGTTGTAACTGTGAGTACCTAAACCATTTAGATGTTTATCGTACATAAGATTAAATAATTCTGTCGGTTTTGTTTTTTTTGTATTATTCGTAGCAAAAAGAACTGTCTTCAAGCTTTCGTTCGTCGGTTCGTCGTTCATATCGCCCATGACAATAATGTTCGCGTTGGAATCTTTTTTTAGAATCAAATTAATTCTATCTCTCAATATTTGTGCGGCTTCGTTACGTTGTCCTTCGGTTTTGGAGCTTCCGCCTCGTCTTGATTTCCAATGATTTACAAAAATATGCAAATGCTGACCGTCCATGTTGCCTTGCACGTAAAGAATGGGACGAAGACGGTAGCCGGTCGTAACATCGGGTTTAACTCTCAACATCTCGTAAGTTACATTCGTAAACATTTCCGAACGGTACATAAAACCTGTTCCAATTCCGCGTCCGTCGCACAAGGCAGTGTCCTGAATTACAGCATATTTGCCTGCTTTCAAGGCATCGGAATTTGCTAAATCCGTTAAAACGGCTGCATTTTCCACTTCTGCTAAACCGATAAGTTCGGGCAATTCATTTTTGTTAATATTTGCCAAAACCCAAGCGATGTCAGTTATTTTTTTCTGATAACGTTTTGATGTCCAATTATTTGAACCTGTCGGTGTAAAATCGTCGTCCTTTGTCAAAGGATTGTCAATTGTATCTAACAAATTTTCAACATTATAGAACACCGCTGTCGATGTATTTGCAGCATCGTAAAATTTGTTTTGCGCATCCGCGCTGTAAGCTGTCAGCAGCAAAGCTACATTGAGCATTAAAAACCAAGCATTTTTCATTTTGAAATTATCTAATTAAAATTTTTTATACTTTTAGCTCGTTAAAAAGAAATCTTTAAAAAAGGAATCAGTTATGAAAAAAAGTGTTGCATTTATCATCGCAATCGTTTTCGGAATGAGTGTTTTTGCGCAAACGCCAATCAAACCGAATGTCTATGTAATAAAGTTCAAAGATAAAAATAACAACGGTTTTAGTGTGCAAAAACCCGAAGAATTTTTGTCCAAACGTGCAATTGAACGCAGGAACAAATATAAAATTCCTGTTACCGTGCAGGATTTGCCTGTAAATTCGTCGTATGTGAAGCAAGTTAAAGACCTTGGTTTTGAGATATATGCTGTATCAAAATGGCTAAATCTTGCAGTTGTTTTTTCAGAAGACAGCACCTTGTATCAAAAAGCTTTGGCATTGAATTTTGTAGAGCCGTATAATACAATTCCGACCGCATCGGATAAAAAATCGAAACCCGAAAAGTTTAAGAAATTGAAAGTTTCGGAAACAAAAGGTAAAAAAGATGTGTTTGATTACGGAAAAGGCGATAATCAAGCTGAAATGCTGAAAGTGAACGTGTTACACAGTCTCGGTTATTCCGGTCAAGGGATGCAAATTGCTGTTTTGGATGCCGGATTTTACCACGCCAACACGTTGCCGTCTTTTGAAAAACTTTTTGAAAACAAACAAATTCTCGGCATAAAAGATTTTGTGGCGCGCGACGGCGAAGTTTATGAGGACGACACGCACGGCATGATGGTTTTGTCGTGTATCGGCGGAAATTTGCCCGGCGAATTAGTCGGAACGGCTCCCGATGCAGAATTTTATTTGATTCGTACCGAAGATGAAGCGACAGAATACATTGTGGAAGAATATTATTGGGTTGCCGGCGCCGAATATGCCGACAGCTTGGGCGTGGATATGATTCATAGTTCGCTGGGATACAACGACTTCGATGACAAAATTCATAGCCACAAATATGCCGACATGAACGGAAACACAACACCAATCACTATCGGCGCGGATATTGCGGCAAGCAAAGGCATTTTGGTTGTAACCAGCGCGGGCAACGAAGGCAACGATGCGTGGAAATACATTTCGGCTCCGGCGGACGGCGACAGTGTTTTGTCTGTGGGTTCGGTTACTGCAATTGGCTCAATATCAGGCTTTAGCTCGCGTGGTCCGTCGTCGGACGGACGCGTGAAACCCGACGGCATGGCGCAAGGTTCGTTTGCCAAAGTGCAGAGTGCGAACGGAAAAATCACATCCAGCTTCGGAACGTCGTTTTCGGGTCCTATTCTTGCCGGCGCGGTGGCGTGTTTGTGGCAAGCAAATCCGGAATTTACGAATATGCAAATCATTGATGCACTGCATCGTACAGCCAGCCTCGCGCTCGAACCCAACGGCGATTACGGCTTCGGAATTCCCAACATTGCATTGGCGGATGCGTATCTGAAATCGTTGAAAAAGTAGTTTGTGCTTGTAAGAAAACCGGTAAACGTTTGAAAATCTGAATTTTATTGTCATTTTTTCAATTGAATGTTTTGTCATAAAGTAGTCAAAAAATAGTCATTCGTCGTTTTTTCTTCCGCTTCAATTGAATTTCTTCGGAATTTCTATTGAATTTCCAAAAACATTCAAGCAAAATTTTTGTTATATTTTAAAGTAGTTCAACGAGTTAAGAGTTT
>DYSM01000004.1:16421-31720 GCA_020718265.1 Draconibacterium orientale
ACATTCAAGCAAAATTTTTGTTATATTTTAAAGTAGTTCAACGAGTTAAGAGTTTTCTTTCAAGCACTAATTATTAGTGTCTTTGTTGAAGGTTTAAACTATAAACTAACAAAGATTGTAGATACAGCCGGACGGCTGTATCTACAATAATTAAAATCCTTGATTTTGAATAACTTGTAACAAAACCTCCGAAAATTTTTCGTTTGCGGCTCTGGTATATCTTTTTTGAGTAAAAATTTGAGCAAACGTTTCAGTTCCGTTTTCGGCGATGAGTTTCTTTGCTAACTCACTATTTTCCATTTCGTTATGGATTGAATCTATACGAACGCTGTCGAACGGTTTGTAAGTTTCGTAATGCACAACCGCATCCAAAGGCAGGCGCGGCGTGAGTTCGGGTTGCTCGTCAGCGTAACCGATTACGAGCGTTGTTACAGGGATAACACCTTTTGGCAACTTCAAAACTTCAATGATTTTATCGGCTGTATAATTTGTTGTTCCTAAATAGCAGATTCCCAGATTGTTAGCTTCGGCTTCGAGTGCTGCATTTTGCGAAGCAAGCGTGGCATCAATAGTTGCAGTGTACAACCACAGAAAATTATGATATGCCGGTTCGGCTTTGCGCTGTAAACACCATTCTGTAAACCGATGTAAATCAGCGCAAAAGGTCAATAAAACCGGAGCTTGTTTTACCATTGGTTGGTTGAAATGCAGCGGCGCAAGTTTTTCTTTCATCTCTGCATCCTGCGTTACTATAATGCTGTAAACCTGCATGTTACCTGTGTTTGAGGCGCGCGTTGCCGCAAGCAAAATTTTATTCAAGATTTCGGGAGAAACCGGGTCGGGTTTGTATTTTCGGATACTTCGGTGCGCGAATATTTCGTTTGTCATTTTGCGGAATTTTAAGATTTTCCTGCAAAATTAGCTTAATTTTCAATAACCTGACTTGAAACTTATATGTTTTTTTATACAGAACTCATTTATAATTATCGGTTACATGTTCGTGTTTTATTCCATTAAGTTAAATTTCTTAAAAAAAAATATGTCGTGCAACATTTGTAGTAAAAATATCTAAATTACTTCAAACGCAAGTCTAAATGTCCGCCGGAAATGCCCCAACAAGTTGAATCACAATAGTTTGTGCTTATTTTTTTTAACTCATCTCCGTCAATTGCGATGATAGAGTCTGCGCCCGATTTGTAAAAGGCTTTTGCCGAATAGTATCTGTCCACACTCACGTTTTCGTTTAAAACGCCGGATTCCGCAAAAACTGTTCGGTACAAATAGCCCGATTCTACGTTTCCGTCATAAATTTCAACTTTCACTTTCGGATTTTCCGAGTTTATCGTAACTTTCAGTTCCAAAATTGCGACGGCAGGTTCGTGCGTATCGCAATTTGAATAATCGGGCGAGGAACACTCATCTTCGCCTTCAGTCGGAAGATCGCCGTAACCTTCGCAAGCATGGATACCGAGTAATGTGCTGAAAATTAGGAGTAAAACTAAATTCTTTAAAACGTTCATATTATTTTGTATTTTGAGATTTTTTCCAAGTTTGATATACATCAATTTCGTTACGAATTAAGCGTACACACGCCGCAACCACCGCAGCATCATCAAGGTAGCCTATAAACGGAATGATGTCGGGCACTAAATCCACAGGCGACAAAACGTAAAGTAACGCGAATACAATTGCAGCGATTGCATACCAAGGTATTTCGGTATATTTACCTGATACATAATCTTTTATCATATTAAAAAGTATTGTTGTCTCTGTTCTGATTTTTTTAAATGCCGAATTTTTAAAGACTTTATCTTCAATGTCTTGCAACTTCTCCGCAACTTTTTTCAAATCTTCTTTTGTAATGCCTTTCGCACCGTCCTTTACAAAATTTTCGTTCAAATCCGTTGCTTCATCATGCTTAAATTCTTCGTTTTTATCTTTCATCCCGATTTTTTTTTCAATAAATGTAAAACATCAACAAATTTACAAAAAACATTTCGCATTTTTTTTTAATTTTGCATAAAAAGCAGTATGAATACAAATCTTTTTAACAAAATCTTTTCAGAAAGTGTTGATAAATACCATGTTATCGACAATGTTGATCAAACTTTGCCTCAAATTTTTTACACGGATTCCTTCGAGCGTCTTCTTTTTCAAAAAAATTGGATTGATACCGTGCAATGGCATTTGGAAGATATTATCCGAAAACCAAGCATCGATCCGGCTGAGGCTGTGCAGATTAAGCGCAGAATTGACAAATCCAACCAAGACCGAACGGACATGGTTGAGGAAATTGACGATTATTACTTTGAAAAGTTCAAGGATGCAAAGCCTCATGCTTTTGCGTTGCTTAACACCGAAACTCCGGCGTGGGCTATTGACAGACTCTCGATTCTTGCACTAAAGATTTATCACATGCGCGAACAAACAAGGCGAACCGATGTGGACAATGCGCATATTTTATCGTGCCAAAATAAACTGACAATTCTGCTTCGCCAACAAAAAGATTTGTCGCTTGCCATAGACCAACTGCTTGATAATCTGGCATCCGGAAAAGTAATCGTGAAAACCTACAAGCAAATGAAAATGTATAACGACCCCAAACTCAACCCGTTGTTGTTGGATAATTCGACAAAAAAATGATAAAAATTACCGAATCGCCGCGCGACGGAATGCAAAGTTTTTCGCGCATAATTTCGCTGTCTGATAAAATTGAATATCTGAATTTGCTCATGCACGTTGGTTTCGATGTTGTGGATGTCGGTAGTTTTGTGTCCGAGAGCGCTGTTCCGCAAATGGCTGATACAGAAAAACTTATCGATAATATTTCAGTAGATTCAGATACGCAACTGTCTGTCCTTGTGGGCAATGCACGTTATGCCGAACGCGCTGTGTTGTCGGATAAAATTCATTTTATTAATTATCCGTTTGCAATTTCTGAAACGTTTTTGCAAAAAAATTTACGTTCCGATTTTCAAAAATCTTATGCCGAAATTGACACAATTCTAAATTTATGCGACAAATATCACAAACAAGCCGTCGTTACGCTGAGCATGGCGTTTGGAAATCCTTACGGCGATGCGTTTTCGGAAGATGTTCTTTTTCAACATATTGAGCAATTGCGTTCGCGCGGTTTGCGCTTCATTCCGCTTGCCGACACGACTGCGGAAGCGGATTGGTCGCTCATCAACGAACTCATGGCGGCTGTCGTTTTGACTTTCCCCGATGTTGAGTTTAATTTGCATTTGCATACGCTGCCCGAAGATATTCCTGCGAAATTGAACGCTGCATTTTACGGCGGGTGTCGGAATTTCGACTCCGTTTTAGGCGGAATCGGCGGCTGCCCAATGTCCGGTAAATCGCTGACAGCCAACGTAGATACACTAAAGTTAGTCGCTTGGGCAGATGAAACCGGAATTTCGCATAACTTGAATTTGGAAAAATTAGAAGAAGCTTCACGATTTGCGAAAAGGATTTTTGTTTAGGTCTATTTTATTTCTTAAAACCATTATTCCAAGTAGAAAAGAAACAAAAAAGTATAAAAATGAGAAAGACGATAAATAATTTTGACGAAGAAGAATTGGAAATTTTATCTGCACTTGATAAAAATTTACTTAAACAATCAGACACCGTTTTCGATGATCTAACGACAGCCAAAAACGCAGCACTAAATACAATCGGGAGTTTTGAAGAAGTGCGTATAGAGTTATTAGTCAGTGATTTGCATAAGTTAAAAAGAAAGCGATGCAATCCGGAGTTTCATATCAAAATTTGATTTCGATATTAGTCCACAACTATTTGGATAAGTTTAATATTAAAGTTGTAGCGAAATAATCGGCTTAAATTTGCGACACAATTTCCATTCTGCAATTTTCGCAATCGAATTCTAAGTAGAACGTTTCTCCGTTTAGTTTCAAATATTTTGGTTTAGGCGAGTCGGTTTTCGTATGGACCTTCGGACATTGTCCGAGATTATATTTTATACAGAACTTCGTGGTCATCAATATGTTACGCGCTTTTGGCTCGTTCAGTTCAAAGGCTTGTGTCATTGCGGTTACGCCATGTCGTGCGTAAAATTTTTGAGCAAACGAGTTTGCAATATTTGCGGTGTATGTCAGTTCGGAAACCGGAAATTTCACATCGTTTGGTTCAAATTTTTTCTCATAACGCAAGTAATTTTCGCCCAATTTTTTCGACAATTCCGCAAGTGTTTCACGTCGGAAGCGGTTCAATTCGGAAAGCGGAATAAAATATTCGGCAGATAAATTCAGTTCCAAGTTGCTGATTTCAAACTCAGTATCGCCGGACTTTGAAAGCTGAGTTATCAAATTTTCGCGCGCTTTTTCAACATTTTTCGCAGGCTCTTTTGTCGTCACCCACGATTTTCTTACAAAATAATCGGTATTTTCAATTCCTGCCGAAAGTTCAAATCCGTCAAAAGTTTCCGAAAATTTGAGATTTACCGGCAATACTCGGCAACTTTGCGAGGCGTTTAGTTTTTTATTAAATTCGTGGTCGAGATTTCGATATATTTTTGTACCAATATTTACATCTAATGTGTAAGGTATGAACACTTTACATCCTTCTGACTTGTTCACGCTGAAGCCCGAAATTTCGCCGTTTGAATCAAAAAAACACAACCCGTCACCGTTTGAAATTTGTTCTGTTGTGTCAATTTCGATAAAATTTTGTGCCGATTTTTTCACTTCACCCAAGAGCTTACCAACTGATTTTGAAGTTCCTGCGGTCATTTCAGGCTTTCGTTCCGATAGAAAATAATCGGTGTAACCTCTGCTGAACGTTCGTTCGGGGTCAGGCTCAAAATCGAAGCGGAATTTACCGAGCGATGAACTTTGTATCGTGCTGTTTTCTAATATTTTATCTAAATTTTTCCGGTAAAATGCCGTTACATTTTTCAAATATGTAATATCTTTCATTCTGCCTTCGATTTTGAACGAATGCACGCCGGCATCTATCAAATCTGCAAGATAATCGGAGCGATTCATATCTTTGAGCGAAAGTACTTGTTTATCTTTCTGTATCAAGCTGTTATCTGTACCGATAAGGTCGTATTTCATGCGGCAGGTTTGCGCGCATTCGCCGCGATTTCCGCTGCGCGTACCAATATGCGCGCTCATGTAACATTGTCCGCTGTAACTGACACATATCGCGCCATGCACAAACACTTCTAACTCAATATCAGTTAGTTGCTTAATTTTTGAAATTTCTGCCAAACTTAATTCTCGCGCCGGAACAACACGCGTGAATCCAACGTTTTCAAAGAATTTTATCTTGTCAGGTTCTATGCTATGTGCTTGTGTACTAACATGTAAGGCTATCGGCGGCAGGTTCATTTCGGTAATGCCCATGTCCTGAATTATTAAGGCATCGGCTCCGGCGTTGTAAAGTTGGTGAATGAGTTTTTCAGCTTCATTTAGTTCGTTTTCGTATAAAATTGTGTTCATTGCAACATACACTTTTGCGTTGTAACGATGTGCATAAGAACACAATAGCTCAATATCTGCGATTGAATTTCCGGCAGATGCGCGCGCGCCGAAACTTGGCGCACCGATATAAACTGCATCCGCACCAAAATTCAGAGCTGTTTTTCCATACTCTAAATTTTTTGCGGGACTCAGAAGTTCAACGGTTTTCTGTCTAAATTTCAATCTAAATCTTTATTATTCAATAATTTAGCTATTCAGCGGGAGTGATAAATTGAAAAATATCCAATTCGGGAAAATGCGGAACGACTGCCGTTTGCCAAACACCAAAAGCCACGATAATGAATGCAGAAATTCCAAAAATTAGAGCAATGTTTATTTTTCGGTTATTTCGACGTATGCGTTTATCGTAACGATACAAAATAGGTGTAAGTGCCGCTATTTCAGTCTTTACCGAACGAAACTCCGAGTTGATTTCGCTTATGTTTGCCGAAATTTTACCAAGATTTGCCGGAAAATCAATCGAGTCTATTTTATCCGACAATTTTGCTGTCGAACTTGCTAAATCCAGATAATTACGTAATAATTTATTGACGGCTTCAATTTGTTCTTTGTGCGACAAAGCCAGCGCGTTCAAATGGTATGTTAAACCCATTTCGTTTTGCTGTATGCCTTTGTGCAGGTCAGTCAAATTGACTATAAGTTGTTCTAAATCAAGCTTATGGGCAGACAATGTCTGGTCAAGTTGTGTTTGTGTAGATGTGTGGCTATCGGCATAAAATTTCGCCGAAATTTCAGAAATGTTCTTTAAACTTTCGCCGAATTTCAAGCTTAGTTCACGCGTTGCGCCAATCACATCCGAGGATGCTTTTTCTGCTTTACTTAATTGTTCTGCTGCGGTTTGCAAATTTGAAAGTTCTTGTTGCAGACGAATCAATTCTTGGTTAATTTTTTCTTTCATACGAATCTTTCTGTAGGGGTATTTGAGGTATTATGAAAAATCGCGTAAAGTTACATTGATATTTTCACTTTTACAAAATTGTTTACGCTTGAAACATGTTTTTGAATATTTTTTTATTGAATTGTTCCAACCAATCGGCATGTGTTTTCAGAAAGAACAGCGGTTCCGTATCTTCTCTGATTTCCGGTCGTTCGGTAAAAATATAGTTTAAAAACCGGATTTTTCTGTCGAGTTGTTCGTCTTTTCTGTCCGATTCAGCCAGCTCAATCTGAGCGAAAATTTCTGCAAGCGTTTCAATTTGATTCTCAAACGCTTTGGTATCTGCGGCGGTTTCCGATATTCCTGTGTAGGACTTCAATAAGCTGAATAACAATGAATTTGGTCGTTTTGCGCTTGCTGAAATTACAGAGGCTGCGAGATGTTTTCGTTCGGACTGAACGTTGCCCGCTGCACGTAAAAATCGTAACGCCGTATCAAGCGGAGCAACTTCCGAACTCGACAGCAGGCTTGGCAAATACTTCATTTTCAATTCATTATGTAGTATTTCTTTCTTATCAATTTCTTTCTTAGACAATAGTATTGTTTTGCAAAATTTATCTGCAGTCATCAAACTCTTTAGGTTTTCATTTGCAACTAAATCATAGCAAAAATTGATGTAACGGTTCACGGATTTTTGCAAAACCGTCTCACCTTCGTAATGCGCTACACTGTCCGCAACTGCTTGAGCCTCAGACATTGTCAGATATTTTGAGCAGTTCTTTCTCAAAAATTCTTTATATTCGGCTGCCGGTATTTTGTGCAAAAATACTTCAACGGTTTCTGTTCCGAAATTTATGCGAAAACTTTCTACAATTTGAAGCGCTTGTAGTCGATACAACGCGCGCAAGGTGTGGTCCGGATTTCGATATTTTAAATGAAAATAGTTTACAGAAACTGCAATATCAACTGTCTCATTTACAAGTCGAATGTCTTGGATTGTTGCAAGCGTATCGAAACATTCTTTTGCCGTAGGTAATTGTATGGCTTTATCAACTGTTTCAAAACTAAATACTTGCGGAAAATGGATATCGAGTAATTCGTAAAGTTCCTGCGCGGCGTTATTGTAAAGCCCAATTTCCATTCTGCCATCTTCTCCGATGCGCATTCGGTTGAGCATGTTTTCAATTCCGGATGTGTTGTGTCGCTTGTTTTTTTGAAATAAAATGCTGAAAAACGAAGTATTGTCGCCGTAACGTTTTAGTATTTCTGTTTTCAGAAAGTCCAGAATTTCAACTGATTCGCTTACCGGAAAACCGCTGTTGCGGGTAATAATGCTGCCTGTACGGTAGTCCAAATGCCCATACGTTTTTGTGCCGCAATTCAAATGCAATTGATACGGATTTTGTGCCGGCGACGACGATAGCTCTGTTTTTATCCCAAACTCCTCATCTATACGGCGTTCCAAGCTGTCCGCCGGAATTGTTTGCGCTTGTTCTATCTCAGAAAGCAGTTCAGTTGTAACGCGTAACTCCTTTTGTCTTCCGGGTAAACGCTTGTTTAACAGTTGTTTATTGAAAAACGCATCGGTGCTGATGCGCTGAATTTCTTCCATATTTTCAACTCGCCCGTTTTCAAATGTAGTAAAATTACGTTCGTAAGTACTAATTTCTTTGGTGTCGTAAAGTATGACAAGTTCGGAGTTGCGAATATCTTTTGAAAAATATGCGGAATACGTCAGCAATTGCTCAAGAGAAGCAGGCGCATTCATAAGAACTATATGCTTCAAATTCAATTCGTTAAAGTCCGGAATTTCGACTGGTAATGTCAGCAAAAAATCAATTTTTCCGTTTGAAAATTGTAGAATATTAGCAATTGCCTGTTCAACAATTTCAGAAAATCCTGAGTGTAATCCAAATTCTGTAACTGCCTCTGTGTCAGCAATTTTTCTATGTTCAAATTCGCTTTGTAAACGTTGTGCAAAATGTTTTTTTGAATCTGAAATCAAACCAAGCTGTCCGATTTGTTCCGGCAAAATTATTAAAACTTGTTCATCCTCAGGTATTTGTTTTAAATATGCAGTGAGTGCCAAATATTTAGCGTTGTAAAATTTTTCCCAACGTTCGGGCGTACTGTTTTCGCCTTGCTCGGCATCGCTTTCAACCGGAATAACCCGAATATCAGGCGTGATTTGTGCCGATTGGTATTCAAAAATATTGTCCGAATTTATTCCAAATTCTGAATTAAACTCTTTGTGAATTAAATAGTTACTGTAAGGAGCAAAGCCTGTAAGTTGAATTGTTCCTTTGCTTAAAGTTCTAAATTTTCTTTGAATGTGGGCAAGGTTACCTTTTAGAACGGAGAAAGAAGCATCAAATTCGGAGGTTTCGTTCAATCCGTCGATAAACAAATGTGCAAGGTATCCTTTATTATTTAGCTGTTCTTCAATTAGTTGAAAAACATTTTTAGATTGAAAATGTCCGGATGAAAGTGTACAAAAATGCAACGTGTTTCGTGCAATTTTGGTGAAAATTGTGCGCTTGAAATTTAAGTTTTGGCTTGAATTTCCAAACGTGAGTGCGCTCGACACTTTGTAGCGTTTCAATGCGGCATTCCAGCGGTCGGCAGCAAGTTCGTTATTCGGAATTATCAGTGAGAGTGCAGGTTGCAGCAAAGAAGCAAATGCTGTTACGATTATTTTGTCCTCAGTTGTCAGTCCGATATGTGCCGAACTTTCGCCCTTTGAAATCGCGGACAACGTTCGAAGTTGTTCATTAGAAAATTTGTCGAGACGAAAAATACTTGACGCAAAAAAGTTTAATGCTTCGCGTATTTTTGAATCTTCGATGTTAAATAAATTTTCGTAACTTATTGGATGTGTGAATTTTAAGACCTGTTCGGAGTTCGCTGTTTGCGAAGCTCGAATTTGTGCATAATTCAGCGCTGAGGTGTCGTGTATCAATACTTCGGAATTTGCAAATTGAATTGCCGAAAAATCAATAAACAGGTCATATTCAATTTTTTTGTCGAAATTATTTTCTTTAATCGGCTTATTCTCAGAAGATTGTAATGGAGAGTCAAAATAATCGTCCGATGCCAAAACTGTCAGCCTAATGTTCGGTAAATCGTATTTTTTGTCGGCAAGAACGCACAGGTGTTTATAAGTTGTGCAAAAATCTTCGACAGCAAGGTTTGCTACCGGCACATCATGCTCTTTTACAGCGATTTGCCATCCCGTTTTTGTCAAATTCAGAAATCCTGCAAATATAAAATCGAGCAGCGTTTTCTGAATTGCGCCGACACCAAAAGGCGAAAGTGCAATTTGCATCGCGTCTTTCCCTACCTTTTTTGAAGCAATCTGCGATTCCTCGTTTCGTTTAAGAATATCAAAAAATGAATTGTAAGTATAAGATTGAATGCGTTTTACAGAATCCTCAATATTGGATTTTCTCATTACCAATAAATCATAACCTGCTTTTTCGGCAAATGTAGTTTTGGCGTGAAGTTTAATGTAATCTGTATTTTGCTCATTATCAGCTTCATCCGTTTCAATAATCAAACCGTATTTTCCTTGAACGGGGTAAGGAAAATTTATCAAGAACGGAATCGTTTCTTCGTAAAAATCAAAACTAAGTTGTTTCGTATTTTGTTTTAAATCAGAGTATTTAGTGTTTAAAACTAACTGTTTTGTAAAAAAATCGCCAAGTTCTTTCGGAAATATTTTTTCAAAAACTTCAATTTGAAAATTGCTCGTTAAAGTGAATTTTTGTGTTCTATTCGTGAATTTTTGAGTGTGTAAAGCTCTCAAATACAAGTCTTTAATGTCTTCTCTTGTAAAAGCGTATCGGATTTCGTGCGCGCTGTTTACTTGGCGTTCCGTGCGGGCAAATGCCTTTTCAAATACACGTTGTATATAGTCGCTTGCGGGCGCGGGCGAGTTGCGTACAAGCAAATTATGAAGCACCGAAAGAAGCGGATGTTTCAGTTTTGTCTGTAATTTGGCTGTCGTATTCAGCTCATAATGAGACCTTAAATTCAAAAGCGGAGCGACTGTTTGCTCGTATTGCTTGTTCGAAAAAAAAGTTTCAATATGTTCAATAAAAAATCCGGCTTGCTGTTGCATTTTTGTAGGGGTATTAAAATGGCTGCGTAAAAATGTAAAACATTTATTACTTATGCAAAAAAAGTATCAAAAACGAAGGAAAATATCTCGTTTTTTACTAAAAATCAAACATTTTTCTTCATCACACGGTCAAGTTCGCGCTTGCTGTCGCTTTGTTTGAGGGTTTCGCGTTTGTCGAATTGTTTTTTTCCGGTTGCAATCGAAATTTCAACTTTTGCCAAACCTTTTTCGTTAATATAAACGCGCAACGGAATGATAGACACGCCTTTACCTTGAGTTTTGCGTTCTAATTTTTTAATTTCACGCGCTTTGAGCAGCAATTTGCGGTCGCGGCGCGGTTCGTGGTTGTTGAGGTTGCCGTGCGAATACTCAGAGATATTCATTTTTATCCAAAGTTCTTTGCGCTCAGGTTTACCGGGCATCGGCAAAAGCACACAGTATGAGTCGGTTAAGCCGGCTTTTCCCGCGCGAATCGCTTTAATTTCAGTTCCGTACAAAACGATTCCGGCATCGAATTTTTCTTCGATGAAAAAATCATGGAACGCCTTTTTATTTTTTATGTTGATTTTTTCTGACATAACAATTGCAAAGATACAGTTTTTTTATGTTTCGTTGCAAGTGCGCAATGGATTTTCTGTATTTTTCAGAGTTTTTTTTAATTTTGTCGAAAATTTTGAATAATGAATAAAATATCAACTTTTGAATCCGAAAATAGCCCTGTGTTTTGTAAGGAAACCGTTGAATTTGTTACAGTTGCAAACGAATTTTGCCTTCTCTTGGAGCGCGCGGCACAATTTGGAAAGAAAGATTTCGTATCACGCTCGCAAAAAATGTTGCCTTTGTTGTATTTTAAAGCTGCGGTTTTGCCTGAACCTAACGAAAGCATCGACGAATATTATGAAAAATTTGTTTCCGAAACCGATTGGACGTTCGTAGAACAACGTGTATCACAGTTACTTGGAGCATCTGAGCAATTCATTAATTTGACATTACCTTCAAACTTGCACGAAACAACAGAACTCTCATTATCAGAATGTTATGCGGATATATATCAGGATTTAAAAGATTTTACGCTGTTGTATCAAACAGGCTCGGAAGATGCTGTAAATGAAGCACTTTTTGAGCTAAAAGAAAGTTTTGAAGATATTTGGGGTCCGCGCATTTTGGCACTCACGGCGACTCTACACAATATGCTTTTTGGTTCGGAACTTTTAGATGAAGATAAAAATGAGCAAGATATTTCTGAAGATGATGACGATTTCGAGGACGATGATTTTCATGAAATAAATGTCAAAAATCTTTTTTCAAAAAACTAAACTTTCTTAAATTTGCAAAAAAATCGAAATCATGTTTCTAACTATTTTCATACTTTCATTGGCATTACTTGCTATCGGCATTTTAGGGATGAGCGTTCAGGCGTATTTTTCAAAGAAAAAAACCTTTCCTGACCCCAGCGTGAGCGCGAACCGAGCCATGAGAAAACGTAAAATTTATTGCATAAAAACAGAACAATTGCTGTTGGACAAAAATTACAAATTGAAATCGGGCGAAAAAGATAGTGCTTGCGGTCGCGGGCATTGTTAAAATTTATGTCGATATTTGCCGTTATATTTGCAAAATATTTGCATGATACGATTTCAGCTTTTTCTGCTGTTTGTTTGCATAACATTCTGCTCGTTTTCGCAACAGTCTGTTACACTGATGCTTAACACAGTGTCGGCGCATCCGTTTACGAATCAAAATCTGTGTTTACATCAAAATACGTTAGATTCACAAGGCTATTTAACCTTGGAACCCGGCTTGCGCGTGGCTTTTGAATCTAAATTGAATAAAACAATTGACTTTTATGCTTCCGGAAATGCACAATTCGACCGCTTTGCCGGAAGCACAGCATCACTTTTGTGCGGAGTTAATGTGCTGATTTACAAGAATCTACGAAACAGTTTGCGCTTCGGTATCGGACCTGCAGTATTTTTTGCGAGCAAACGGTCCACAAAAATTGGTTATGTGAATGAGGAGAATTTCGTGCAAGGTAATTTTCCGGCAAATTACAAATTATCATATATTTCCGGATTTTTGGAATATGATGTTATTCTCGATAAGCAAACCGCTTTCACTTTGGCACTTACGCACAGCCAACCGATGTCTGTTGGGCTTGCGGCAGGTGTGCGCTTTCGGAAAGTTGGCGGCGGAAAAGGATGTAACTGTCCGAGCTATAAATAGTTACAAAATTATTTTTAAATATTGAACAGAAATTTAGGTTTTGAGTGCCAAAATCCGTAATTTTGAGTTTTAAATAAAAATCGAACTCAAACAGTTTACGATGATAAAATCCATGACAGGTTACGGGCGTGCAGAAAGAACCCTTGCAGACAAAAAAATTATTGCTGAAATTAAGGCACTTAACGGAAAGCAATATTCACTAATTGCCAAATTCCCTGAAAGTTATAATTCGAAAGAAATCGAAATTCGCAACCTTGTTACAGAAAAACTTGTAAACGGCAAAGTGTCTCTTACACTGAGAATTGAGGGCGAAACAGCCGGCGATGTGAAAATTAACGACGACATGCTGAACCGTTATTATGCCCACATCAGCAATGCGATGCGCGCGCACGGACACGAGCCGCAAACGGAACAGATTTTTCAAATCATTTTGCGGATTCCTGACGTGTATTCATCTACAAATGAAGATGTTAGTGAAGATGAATGGACTGTTGCGAAATCGTGCCTTCTTGAAGCCATCGAACATACCGACAAGTTTCGGCGCGAAGAAGGCAAAATGTTAGAACGAGACATTTTGCAAAAAATTGAATCCATAAAATCGCAACTATTGAAAATAGAACCGTTTGAAAGTGAGCGTAATACAATGTCAGAACAACGCCTGCGCCAAAAATTGGAAGACCATTTGACTTCTGAAGACAGCAAGAACAGATTTGAACAGGAATTGATTTATTTTTTAGATAAATTCGACATAAACGAAGAAAAAACACGGCTTTCAAAACATCTGGAATATTTTGCCGAAACCGCTTATCTTCCTGAATCACAAGGAAATAAGCTCGGATTTATTGTTCAGGAAATCGGACGAGAAATAAATACAATCGGTTCAAAAGCAAATCATGCCGAAATCCAAAAGATTGTTGTGCAAATGAAAGACGAACTCGGTAAAATTAAGGAACAAACCATGAATATTTTGTAGAAATTTCGCCATGAAATATCTGATTATCATTATTTTAGCTGCATCAGTCCTTTTGTCGGGTTGTATGAAAAAGCCCATAAATAAGGCAACAAATGTATCACCGACAACAGATTACAACCCATCGGCGCGAGCTTTGCATCCGGAATTTAAAGCGTATCACGAGTCAAACGGACGCACAAAATTGTATTTCAAACTTTCCGTTTCGGAAATTTTCTATTTAAAAGTAGATACAAAAGAGCAAGCACAGCTAACAGCTCATTATGAAATACTTAGCTCGACAGATAATCCTGTTTTGATTGACAGTGCATACACACGTTTTACAATTCCGAAAGTTGCAAAACAATCTGAAATAGTGGCATTTATAGACATTAAAGCAACAGATTCGTTAAGATTTTGGCTTAAAGTGAAATTAGAAGACAGATATAGTCGAAAAACCTCCACGACTTACATCAAAATTGACAAAAATACGACAGATCATTCGCAGAATTTTCTGAGTTTAAATTATGCAACAAAGAAACCGTATTTTCTTGATTATATGACAGATAGTGATAGTGTTATTATCCAGAATAATACAAAAAATCTAAAAAAATTGTATGTAAAATATTACGACAGAAACTTTAGTGTGCCTATGCCGCCGTTTTCTGAATTGCACCAAACGCAAAGTAAAATTTCGCCGGATTCTGTTTATGAAATTTTATGTCAAAACGGAGCAGCCATTTTTTATCCAAAAAAATCCGGTTTGTATCGCATTCAAACAGATACGACTGCTAATCTGGGAGTTACAAAAGTTATTTTCAACAAAAACTATCCTTATTTTAAAACATCGGCAGACTTATTGCAAGCCGTTCAATACATTTCAACTGATAATGAATTTATGTTGATGGCACAATCTGCGAACAAAAAATTGGCTGTCGATAATTTTTGGTTGCGCGCTTCCAATGACACGGAACGCGCGCGCGAACTTGTCAAAGTGTGGTATAACAGAGCAACTTACGCAAATATTTATTTCACTTCGTATAAAGAAGGTTGGAAAACCGATAGAGGCATGATTTACATGGTCTTCGGTCCGCCGCAAATTGTTGAACGTTCGGAAACCGGCGAACGTTGGACTTATACGGAGAAATCTGATTATCAACCTATTCACTTTATTTTTAAACAAAACGACAGCCGAGTTTCTGAGCAGGATTTAGTGCTCATGCGCGATAACAGTTACCAAACGTTTTGGTACGAAGCTGTGGAAACGTGGCGGCAAGGTTCTGTGTATCAGTATTCTCCGTAGAAATTACTCAACAATTCTGTTTCCGTAAACATCAGTATAAAATTCTTCGCCATCTTTGGAGACAAAAGCTCTGCCTTCGGAAAAACTTTCGACAGAATCGAGTTGAAAATCAATCCAAACTTCACCTGTCGGCAAGATAAAACCCCATTTTCCGCCTTCGGTACGCTCTTCTTCGGGTATGTACTCGCCGCCTTTGTTTACCGGTGCTGCAAATGCGTCAAAATCACGTGCATTGTCGAATTGTGGTGCAATGGAGTTTTTCTTTTTTTCGGAATTTGAATAGCCGAATTTGTTTAATTTCACATTGTAATCTGTAATTA
>DYSM01000532.1 GCA_020718265.1 Draconibacterium orientale
TGAGATATGAGATATGAGATATGAGATATGAGATGTGAGATATGAGATATGAGATGTGAAATATGAAATCGGAAATATGAATTATGAATTATGAAAACTTAATTAGTGCTTGTAAGAAAACTTATAACATGTTGAAATTCTTTACGATATAGCGAAATTTCGCTCCGAATGTTTTTAGAAATTTTGTTGAAATTCAATTGAAACTATTAAAAAACAAAGAATGACTACTTTTTGACCGGTGAATGACTATTAAATGACAAAACATTCGATTGAAAAATGACTACAATCTACATAAATTCAAATATTTACACGTTTTCTTACAAATACTATTTACGATTTCATAGTTCTGATTTAAAAACTTATTTCGCTGCGGCTTGGTTTGCGGTTATTGCAACCAAATTCACGATGTCGCTCACCGAACATCCGCGCGAGAGGTCATTTATCGGTGCAGCCATGCCTTGCAAAACCGGTCCGATAGCTTCGGCATTTGCCAAACGTTGCACGAGTTTGTATGCAATGTTTCCGGATTGTAAATCGGGGAAAACTAAAACGTTAGCTTCTCCTGCGATGGTGCTTCCGGGTGCTTTTTTCTTTCCTATGGCTGCAATAATGGCGGCATCGGCTTGCAATTCGCCTTCTATTTGCATGTCGGGAGCCATTTCTTTGGCTATTCGGGTTGCTTCTACGACTTTATCGACCATAGCATGACTTGCGCTGCCTTTGGTTGAAAAGCTAAGCATAGCAATTTTGGGTTCAAAACCGGCGATAGCGCGTGTGGTTTTTCCTGTGGCGACTGCAATTTCGGCAAGTTCGCGTGCGGTCGGGTCGGGGTGTACGGCGCAATCTGCAAACACCATAACGCCTTGATTGCCATACGTTTCATCGTTCAAAATCATAATAAACGCGCCGGAAACCACACTGATTCCGGGCAAAGTTTTCACGTATTGAAACGCCGGACGCAATACATCGCCCGTGGCATTGTCGGCACCTGCGACTTCGCCGTCGGCATCGCCCGCTTTTACCATCATGGTTGCTAAATAAAGCGGATTTTTAAGTTCAACGAGTGCTTTTTCCACAGTCATTCCTTTTGCCTTGCGCAAATCGGTCATGAGTTCGGCATAGCGTTGCAGCTCAGAGTAATTATCGGGGTCGATGATTGTAATTTTATCTAAATTAGAGAGGTTCAAACGCTCGAAATCGGCTTTGATTTTTGCCGGATTTCCAATCAGTTTTATGTTTGCCAAGCCTTCTTCCGCTACAATGGCTGCTGCTTTGAGTGTGCGTTCGTCGTGGCTTTCAGGCAAAACAATGGTTTGATTGAGCGATTTTGCTTTTTGTTTTATTTGGGCTAAAAGGTCCATTTTGTTTGTATTTTGTATGAAAAAATTTTCTTACAAAATTATAGATAATAATAGGAGCATTACTGTTTGCGGGTATGATTTTTCTCAGGAATGACTATGTTTTACAACAAGTTAGAGCGTTTCGTTTGGTTCTCAGGTGTTTGTCGTTTTTGCGTATTATTTTGCAAACGATTGCGTTTACCGTAAGT
>DYSM01000533.1 GCA_020718265.1 Draconibacterium orientale
ATCCGCCAAACATTTTTTGTTATCCGCCAAACATTTTTTGTTATCCGCCGAATATGTAAGTCATCCGACAAATATGTAAGTTGTCCGACAAATATTTTAGGGCATCCGCCGAACATTTTTTGTTATCTGCCTAATATTTTTTGTCATTTTTAATAAAATATTTGTCATTCGGTATATATTATTTGTCATTTTTTATATAATTTTTGTTATTCCGTATATATTATTTGGGGTAATTTGCATGTTTTTAGGTATTTATGGGTTGTATTTTTGTATCGTGCTGTATGATTAATTGTTGCGGAATCGTGCAATTGGTGCGGGTTTCGGTGTTTTTTGTATAGAAGTTATTAACAATCTGCTGTTGAAAACTTTATGAGAAAAAATTTGGAAATTAATTTTGAGGGTTTTAATTTTGTCGAGTAAAGTTTGTATAATGTTTAGTTTTATTGACAAGTCAGTGTTTGTGAGAAAACTCATATCACATTGAAATACTTTATGATATAGCAAAATTTAGACTTGAATGTTTTTAGAAATTCCGGTGAAATTCTTTCGAAATTCAATTGAAACGAAAAAAAACGATAAATGACTACCTTTTGACTATTGAATGACAAATGATTGTCAATACATTCGATTAAAAAGAAGCTATAATTTACACAAATTCAAATATTTATATTCTGTTGTCTGTAGTCTGATGTCTTAAATCTAATATAAATTTCAAAGTATGAAAAAAAATTATTCGTATTCGCATTTAGCCATGGTTCAGGTAAACAACGAGCTTTTTGCGAACGTAGAACTTGAATTGCCGGCGTTTGCGCGCGTGAGCAAAATTTATACGCCTGCATTCATAGCAGATGTAAAAGTCGCTATTGCAGAGGCGTTCGGCGCGTTGGGCGTTGATACACTGATGTTAAAGAATGAAAGCCGTTTGGCTTTGGTTACAAAGCGCACCACATTTCGGAAATTGTTGAGCACGGTTGTAACCTCGGCAAAATGTACGTTTACGGATGAGCCGGAGAAGCTTGATTTGATTTTGAAATCGTTGGAATACAGTCGGTTTGCGAAATTGGAATCGGACGAATCGACCATGGAGCTTGCGCTGAATGTGCAGGGCAGCTTGGTATCGCAGGCGTCGTTGTACGAGGCGGCACAAATTCCGGATGCGTTGCTCAATGAGTTGCGTGCTGCTGTAACGGATTACATGAATGCGTTTAAGGCGCAAAACTCGCGCATTAAACGTGCAACATCGGTAAGTGCCGAAACGCAGGAGAAGTTAAACCGCCTTTATACGATGGGTTTGAACGTTTCGACGCTTGCACAAAATATTTTCAGTTCCGATAAGTCGAAGTTGAAGTTGTTTACCTTTTCGACGGTTGCGCGGAATTATTCGGGCAACTCGCGCCGCAAGAAATCGGCTGTAACTGCCGACACTTCGTCTGCCGAGGATTTCGCGCAATCCATAGCCGATGCTATTGCGCCGATTATTGAGGATAAAGTGGAGCAGGAGATGCTGATTGTGAACGGACATTAATCAGTTATCAGTGAACAGTT
>DYSM01000105.1 GCA_020718265.1 Draconibacterium orientale
CATCGCACAAATATATGACTTTTTTTCTGAAAATGCAATTTTTTCAAAAATATTTACACAAAAGAATATTTGAATTTAAGCTCAAATTTAAAACTTGTAACCAATATTGAAACTCAAAAACGGTAAAATCGGTAAAAATTCCGGCATGGGCGAGAAATTAGCTTCAAAACTCGGTTTTGTATGTTCAATATTTGATTTTGAGTAGATTGTGAGCGGCTGATTTACTCGAAAATCGTATATCAGTTTTGACTTTTTCCAAACGTAACCGATTGTTAAATTGGACGTTATGTTATTTAAGTTCGTGTCCGAAAATGTATTTCTATACATCCAATAGCGTGCAAATGCACCGACATAAAATCCGCTTTCGTTCTTTTTGAAATAATCGGTAATAAAAAAGTTCCAACCGACCTGCGCTTGCGGAATAACATTGTATTTATTTGATTTTCCGTAAGTTAAACGAGCTTCGAATGCGTGATGTTTTTGTAAAAGTCCGCCGCTTATGGTTGGTCCGTATTCTAAATTTGAAAACAAGGGAACGAGCACGTTTGCTGCGGTTACAGATTTGTTTAAACCGGCAACGGGCGACAAAATATTTGTAGTTAAATAATAGGATTTGTCTGTCGATTGACCAAGCAATCCGAACGAAAATCCAATGACGACGAGCGATATAACTAATTTTTTCATGTCTGTTTTTGTTTATTTATTAAAAATTCCAAGACTTCTATACACATATTCGTTTTCGCCTGTGCTGCGTTCGCAAATTGTTCCTGCAGGGTTGATTATATGCGCAAAACCGGTATAACTAAACACGTTTTCGTTGCCAAACCGGTTTGAAAACACAATCCACGTATTGAGTTGAAGTCCGACATAGCTTATTTCGGCATTCATATCGGTTGTTGAAGTGAGCGAATGCAACACAACATCGACTTTTTCATCCGTAATTTGTTTTGAAACTTCGGCACTTTGCATGTCCGAACACACGAACAGTGCAACTTTCACGCCGTCAATTTCTGCGAAAACAGCTTCGGTTCCTGCGGTCATACCGTTCTCAATATCAATATCATTTAGGTTTTGTTTTCGGTATTTAATAAGTTCGCCGTTCGGACGAATAAGTACTTGTGTGTTGTAAATTTTATCGGATGTTGCGTCAAGTTCTGTGATACCAAAGACAAGCGTAACATTATTTTCCGACGCTAAATTGGCAATAAAATTTGTCGAAACGCCGGGCACAGTTTCGCTCATTTCGCGTTGATAATCTGTCGGCGATTCTTCGTCGTAATACCATTCAAGAATAAGTTCTCCGAATACAATAACTTGTATATCAGCATGTTCACTTTTTATCTTTTCGATTAAATTCTGCATCTTTGTCAATGTAGCTGCTTTGTCAGCCTTGTCGGGGCTAATGGTAGCGGCGGCTACATTTAGGCGTTTCGGGGCTGTGCTGTCTTCGAAATCAATTTTCGAACTGTACATGTCAATCGGCGAATAATCCAGCCAATCGCGTTGGCAACCGGAAAATATGGTCGCCAGGGTTACAAGAGTTAAAATTTTTATTTTCATGTGCATTAATTTTTCTGCAAATAAAAACCTTTTTCTTGCGCCGGTCGTCCGCTTTTCCGAAAATGGGGTGTTATAGTTCCGATTTTTCGTATTTTTTTAGAAATTCGGACGGCGACATGCCCATTTCATTCTTGTATGCGCGATTAAATGCACTTTTCGAGCCAAATCCGCAATTGAACGCAATAGCCAAAAATGTGAGCCGCATGTTTGAATTGTTCAAAACTTCTTGGTTAAATTCTGCAATTCGATAAGAATTTATGAAATCGAAAAACGATTTGCCCGATTTTGTATTGATAACGTTCGACAAATATTTTGCATGAGTTTTCAATTCGGTTGCAAGATCTTCGAGCATTAAATCTTCGTTTCGATACAGTTTTGATTTTTGGAGTAAATTTTGAAGATTTTCGTAAATTTCATCGGCTTTCTCCGAACTTACTAACGCTTTGGGTTCCTTAATTTTAGGCTCTGAATTGATTTTGACTTCCACTGTTTGAGGTGGTATTTCTGCCTCTGTTCGTGATATTTTCACAAAAACATTTGTCGCCGTGAGTCCGTAATAGCTTATTGGTAAGATAAATAAAATTACAATTAAATTAGAATAAAGTTCAATATGGCTGACAATATTTATATCGAAAAACCACAAAAGCATCGTGCTGAAATAGACGGAATATGAAATTAAACCGATTATGACCAGAAATCTCAGCCATTTTAGGTCGATTTTTTCTGAATTTGAAAAATGATTTATTGCAAAGGTTTTGTATTTTCTTAATAAATTTAGTGCAAATATCAAGTATATTATGCTTACCAATATTTTCAGAACAATATTCAAAATAAATGTGATAACAGGTGTTTTTTCGATGCCCGTGTCAAAGAAAAATAGCGGAACAGAAACTATAAACGGCAGAAAATGAAGCGCATCTAATCGCTGAAATTTTTGCAACAGTTTTGTGGAATATCGAACATACAAAAAGATAAAACTGCCCAAAACAGACGGCATCGCATCTATCAAGGCTGTGAGCTTGCAATTTTGAATAGAAAAAATTTGAGCAAAAATGACATATAAACTTCCTGAAATTGTTGTACCTAAAAGAAGAAGTAAAAAAATATTCGCAAAATTTTCCGATACTTTCCGGCTTATTAACACAAACAGAAGTATTGTTATTCCTAATACCATGCTTAAAAGTATTTCCATCTCAGGCTGAATTTAGATTTGTAATTTGCTTAAAAAAAAAGTAACACAGACGAAAAATGAATGTGTTACAATTTTTTATTCAGTAGAAAATTTTATTTACGTTTTGGCGGTTGCGAGCCTTTTCCGGTATTTTTCGGGGCAGGCAAACCTTTTTGCGACAGCGGTTGAATGCCGCGTTCTTTTGCCATTTGGTCTAAACGTTGTTGGAATTTCGACTTCGGAACTTCCTTATTTTTCTTTTGATTTTCGTTCAATTTTGCCAGAATTTTTTCTTTGTTGATGAGTTTTCGCGCTGCCCAAATTTGAACAATCGTAATCACATTGGACAAGAAATAATAGTAACTCAAGCCGGCAGAATAATTATTGAACCACACCAACATCATCACGGGCATGAGGTAAAGCATGAGTTTCATGCCGGGCATTTGCTGGTTGCTTTGCATTTGCGAGCTGTTCATCATGGTGCTGATGAGCATGGCTGCTGCCATCAAGAGCGTGAATAAACTGATGTGGTCGCCGTACATCGGAATCGTAAATCCGTTCGGAAAATTCCAAATCGAGTCGTAGGTCGAAAGGTCTTCTGCCCACAAGAAACTTTTGCCGCGCAATTCAATGGAACCCGGGAAAAATTGGTACATCGCAATCAGAATCGGGAATTGCAAAAGCATCGGCAAGCAGCCGCCAAGCGGATTTACGCCGGCTTTTTTATACAACGCCATTGTAGCTTGTTGGCGTTCCATTGCTTTATCTTTGGGTATTTTCTCGTTAATTTCGTCAATTTGCGGTTTCAAAACCTGCATTTTAGCCGACGATTGGTACGATTTGTAGGTCAGCGGAAACAATACGGCTTTGATGAGCACAGTCATTACCAAAATCAATAATCCCATGCTGCCGATGAAACTGCCGAGCAAGTTAAACAGCGGAATGATAGCGTATTGGCTAATCCAGCGGAACAACGCCCATCCGAGCGGAATCATGCGTTTGAGTTCGAGGTCGTCTTTTGGTTTGATGTGCGTATCTGTCAGAATATCATAGTCATTCGGACCCAAATACCAAGTGAACGCGTAACGATTGTCCGTTTTTGCATCGTAAGGCAAAGCAAGTTCCGATTTGAAATGTTTCAAATAGTGTTCTTCTTTGGGGTCGGCAACGAAGGCTGTTTTGCCCGATGCGAAGCTGCCGTGTGCAATAATTGCACTTGCAAAAAAGTGATTTTTGTATGCCAACCATTTGAGTTTGCTTTCATACGTTACATCGTCATCGTCGGAAGTGGGAGAGAGCTTATCCACTTCGGCTTCATCGTATTTGTAATATGCCGTTGTATTTTGGTTTTCCCAATCCGCACCTTTTTCCAAACGGCGCAATTTTGCATCCCAAAACATATCAATTTCAAACGTATTCTGCGGAATATAGTCCGTCATTCCGACAAAATTTACGGCAACACCAAGTTCGTAACTGTTTGGTTGAATGGTATAAACGTATTCCAGATATTGCGTTTGAGAAATATCAATGCGCAGCGCAACCGATTGACTGTCAGCATCTGCAACTATATGTGTTCGTGTGGGATTTGTGTTTGTGAAATACAAATTCTCAGTACTTATCGGATGATTTTGTGCGAAAAATTTCAAATCAATCACATTTTCACCTTTGTCAAAAAGCACCAAACTGTCGCTTTTAAATGCTTTAAAATCTTTTAAACGAACATAATACGGATACGCGCCGAGTGTAGAGATTTTTACTTCTAAAAGCTTGTTTTCCAGAACTATATCTTGAGCTTTCCCTTCGGTATATTTTGCAAAAACGCCAAATTTTTCGGTTTTTTCAGCCGATTTTGCAGAATCCGATAGGGTTGTATTTGCCAAAGAAGCCGTATCGGTCGAAAGTTTGGAAATTGAATCTTTGTTGTGTTTTTCAAGTTCAAGCTTTTGTTGTTCCAAAAGTTTTACTTGGCGCGTGGAGTCTTGTTTGCGCTGAATTTCAGCACGTTGCTCGGCAGACGGGCTAACCCATATCCCGTAACCTACAATGATTACGAGTATTAGTGCGATGCCGAGAAATTGTTGTCTGTTCATAAATTTACTTCTTTCAAAAAAAATAATCTTTATTCTGATATCGTGGATTTGATAAATGCTTGAAAAAGAGGATGCGGATTCATCAATGTACTTTTGTATTCCGGATGAAATTGCACGCCGACAAACCATTTGTGCGCCGGAATTTCCATAATTTCAATCAATTTAGAATCAGGATTTATGCCTGTCGGAACCATGCCGTGCTTTATAAATTGGTCGAGATACACATTGTTGAATTCATAACGATGGCGATGGCGTTCGCTGATATTTTCGGTGCTGTAAGCATCGAAAACTTTTGTTTTTTTTGTGAGTTTGCACGCAAAAGCGCCTAAACGCATGGTTCCGCCTAAAGCCGTAATGTTTTTTTGTTCTTGCATCAGGTCAATAACCGGGTGAGGCGTTGCCGGGTGCATTTCGGTAGAGTGTGCATCGTTCAAATTCAGCACGTTACGCGCAAATTCGATGACTGCACATTGCATTCCGAGACAAACCCCAAAAAACGGAACGTTGTTTTCGCGTGCAAATTTCACAGCTTCAATTTTACCTTCAATCCCTCTATGTCCGAAACCCGGTGCAACTATTATGCCGTTGCAACCTGCGAGTGCTTCGGCGATATTGCAGTTTTCCAAGCGTTCGGAATGTACATATCGGACATTTACTTTGCAATTGTTTGCTGCTCCGGCGTGTATAAGTGATTCTATGATAGATTTATACGCATCAGGCAGTTCAACATATTTTCCGACTAAAGCAACCGTTGTTGATTTTTCCGGATTTAGAATTTTTTCAACTTTTGCATTCCAAGCATCCAAATTTACATGATTTCCGGGCGGAAGTTTCAATTTTTGAAGCACAACTTCGTCCAGCCGTTCGCGGTGCATGAGCAACGGCACTTGGTAAATGGTGCGAGCGTCCATGGCTTCGATGACGGATTCAAGTTTTACATTGCAAAAATTCGCAACTTTTTTCTTGACCTCAGGAGTCAGCGGATGTTCGGTTCGCAAAACCAAAATGTCGGGCTGTACGCCGTTTTCGAGCATTTGTTTGACCGAATTTTGGGTCGGTTTGGTCTTATGCTCTTTTGCTGCTGCCAAATATGGAACGAATGTGAGATGCACAACCAAAAAATTGTGTTCCGATTCCCATTTCAATTGGCGAACCGCCTCAATGAAAGGCAGCGACTCAATATCGCCAATCGTTCCGCCGATTTCGGTAATTACAAAATCGAAATTTTGTCGTCCCAAAAGCTTGATTCTGCGTTTAATTTCGTCCGTTATGTGCGGAATAATTTGCACGGTTTTGCCTAAGTAATCGCCTCTGCGCTCTTTGTCTATGACGGATTGATAAATTCTTCCGGTCGTAACGTTGTTTGCCTGAGACATATAGCTATCCAAAAAGCGTTCGTAATGTCCGAGGTCAAGGTCGGTTTCCGCGCCGTCTTCGGTTACATAACATTCGCCGTGCTCGTAAGGATTCAGCGTACCAGGGTCGATATTAATGTATGGGTCAAGTTTTTGGATTGTTGCCGTGTAGCCGCCGGATTGCAACAACTTAGCAAGGGAAGCTGAAACGATTCCCTTGCCAAGTGAAGATGTAACGCCGCCTGTTACAATTATAAATTGTGTTTCGGATAATATCACTTTTTTTTGGCGGATTAGCTTATTTCGGATAATTTTTTGATTTGTTTCTTGTATTCAACAACTTGTTGTTTGGATAATTCAATTTTTTTGTTGAAATCTTTCAACATAGCCTCAGCATTTTTTGTATTTGCAAAAAAGCCGATGTTGTTTTCCCACAATTGAATATCAGCTTCCAAACGTTCTATTTTATTGCGTAATTTTCCCATTTCGGTACCTGCCATATCTTCAGAATTTCCGGAATGTCGGATATGAGCCACGCGTTCGTCGAATTCAGCTTCGGCTGCGCGTGCGTAATCCATTTTCATTTCTCCGAATTTTTCGTCTAAGGCTTCGCGATAAATTTTGTAAACGCTGTCTTTTTGGTCGAACGGCACAAATCCGATTTCAGTCCATTCTTTTTGATATTCTTTCAAAGCCGTAACAGCTTCTTGTTTACCTTTTGAAGTATCGACGGCTTTAATTTTTTCAATCAAATCTTGTTTTGCTTTCAAGTTCTCCAGCTCTTGAGTTTCGCGCGATTTGAAATGATTTTTCTTGTTATCGAAGAATGTATTGCATGCTTTTCGGAAGCGTTTCCACAATTTATCCGAATGTTTTACCGGCACTGGACCGACTTTTTTCCATTCTTCCTGTAATTTAATATAGAAATCGCTGGTTTTTTTCCATTCCATGCTGTCTTGCATGGTTTCGGCTTGCACGCAAAGATCGGTTTTCATTTGCAGATTTTTGTCGCGTTCGGCATCCACTACATCGTAAAATGCACGAATACGTTGGAAAAATTTGTCGCAAGCTGCACGGAATCTGTCGTAAACTTCGTTGTTATGTTTTTGCGGAACGAATCCGATGCCTTTCCACAACGACTGCATTTTCACGATTTTATCCGACGCGTCTTTCCAATCGTTACGGTTTTCGTATTCGGTTGAAGAAATTTCTTCGGCTTGTTCGCACAGAAAATTTTTAGCTTCTAAGTTCTTTTCTTGTTGAACATGAATAACTTCCATGTGTTCCGAGAATTTAGAATTAATTTGTTTGGTTGCCATACTGAAACGCTCCCAAATTTCTTCTTTTTTCTCGTGAATTACCGGACCTGTTTCGCGCCAAAGTTCGTGCAGAGCTTGAAGTTTGCGTTGCGCTTTCACAATTTTCGGCTCAAGTAAAAGCTCTTCGGCTTGTTCGCAAAGTTTAATTTTTTCTTCGAGATTTTTCTTTAAGTCTAAATCGCGTAACTCCTTGTTTATCTTTACATAAGCAAAGAATGCTTCGGTAACGCGGTTGTATTCGTCCCAAAGTGCTTTTTGCTCGGCTTTGGGCACGATACCCGTTGAACGCCAGCGATTTTGCAGTTCTTGGAATTCTTTGTAGGTTTCGCCGAACGCTTCTGGTTTATTTACCAGATGCTCAATAGCCTTTATAATGTCATACTTTGCAGCAAGATTTGCCTGCATTTCTTTGTCGAGTTTCTCTTGTTGTTCCGATTTTTTAGCCATGAACGCCTTGAAAGTTTCGGCAAATTGCGTTTCATTTTCGTCCGCTTCAAGTTGCTTATAGTCTTTCAAGTCGCCGCCTTCTTGGATGAAGGCTTCGCGGTGTTCGGCTTTTTCGGCATTTAATTTTGTATAATATGCCGATTTTAGAATTTGTACGGTTTTGGATTGTTTCAGCGCGTTATCGCCGGCGGCGTATTCGTGCATTTTTTCGAGCAATGTTTGTCTGCTCATTTCCGTAAAATCCGGAATATTATGGTGGTCGTCGTGAATTTCCTCGTGGAGTTCTTCCGGAATATCGTGCACGATTGCGACCGGTGTTTCTGCAATTATCGGTGCAGCGGGCGTTTCTTGGTGTGTTACCGCGATTTCCGGAACTTCGATTTTTTCGGCTTCAACAATCTCTTCCCGAACGTCGTTTCTCACGGCTTCAACAACCGGTTTTGCTGTTTCTTCAGGTTGTTTTAATGTTGCAACTTGTTCTGATTCAGAACTGTTGTTTTGTTTTTCTTTCAGACGTTGTAAAATTCGTTCAGCCGCTGTGAGTTCGGTTTTTTGCTCGTTTTCGGCAATCGAATTTTGCTCTTGTTCGTTGAGGTTCACTTTTTTTTCTTCCATGATAAAAAACGTTTTGTTCGTATCTCTGCGTATTAATTTAAAAGAACATCTTGTACTATATGTTGTTCAAAATATTGTTTAGTGCATAAATTGAGTAACCGTATTATCGGTTTTTTCTAAATTCGGAACTGCGAAAATAATGTATTTGTTCGGAATGCTCAAAATATTATGTTTTGTTTTTGAAATTCTTTTTTATAATTTATACAAATATCAGAAAATCAAGATTTTATTAATAAAAAAACATCGAAAATTTTTTCCGATTTCCGATGTTAGGTCAAATTACCTTAGTTTTAAACTGAAATTATTAATGAGTTTAGTATAAAAAGTCATAAAGTTGAAAGTTTGTAAAGTTAAATTACTGATAATAAG
>DYSM01000534.1 GCA_020718265.1 Draconibacterium orientale
CCAAGTATTTCTTTTTGAGCTTGATTGATGAGTTGTATGACCAAATTATGTTTGTGCTGAATAATGGATTTGCGGTCGGCAAAAATTTCGCTAAAATTCGTTTCGATGCCAGTTTTGTGTTGCTGCATAAAAGCGATGTCGTTGTCGGCTACCGAAACATAATTCAATGAATTGCTGTCGGTGAGTTCTTTGTGCGAAAAAAAACACAGATTTGTTCCGGTTTCCAACATAATGTTGTTGATATCGACCACAAACGGAAAAAGATTGATGCCTTCAAAATAATCGCTGGCATAAACCAAAACCGCTTCGGTGTTTATTTTCTTTGTGCTGTGCATAATTTTTTCGGCATTTTGATTTGCCGCTTCATTTCTTTTTTCGGGCAAACCGTAAAAACCCAATTTGTGTATAAAAAACTCGCTCAGTGAGCGAATGTGATAAAAATCGACTTCTTTCACGGCTTGAATTTTGTATTTTGCCAGAAAATTAAATGCAATCAAAATATCGGACAAGGCTTTTTCAGTCCAAAACACCTCTTCGGCAGAAGGCTCTTGACGTGCCGAATTTTCAAACAGTTGCATCAATTGCATAAACGCAGCGTGCAAATGAGTTTGCTCTTCGGTTTGACTTTCCAACTGTCGCAACTCACTGATAGAAAACTCAATATCATTGAGCGTATAAGTTTGCAACAGCGCATTCAACAATTCGAGCGAAAACGGAATATCTCGCTCCACCGTTTGCTCAAAAAACTGGGCAATCGTTTTCCTGTTGGCATCAGAAAACAAAGGCTTTTGCTTTTGCGACCAATCCCAAAGTGCCGAAATAAGCACCGCATTGACCAAATCGAGCAAGCGCAAGCCCAAGAAATAAGCATTTTTGATGTATTCTTTGAGTTTTTGATTAGAAAACGCACCAATGCCAACGGCGGCAATTTTTTTCAGGTAAATGCCTATCACTCCGATATATGCCGTTTGCATAACCGTCAGAGCCGCATTTCGGTATTTGGGCAATTTGTACCAATCGGGTTCGCCAGCAACGGCTTTGATAAACTTCTGAGCCGTTTCGTTGTAAGGAATAATCTGAGAAATCACATTTTCAACAAGCCATTGGTTCATAGCCACTTCCAACTTTTTCTCTTTGCCATGTATTTGAATACTTATTTGGCTGTCTTTTACATCTTGTATTACAATGTTTTGATTACCTTGTATTTGGGCATTTGAATTTTTAGTATAGTCCATTTTTGCGTTTGTATATAAATCTTCTCCATAAAGTGCTAAAATCGAAACAACAAATATATAAAAAATGTTAATAAAAGCAAAAACAACATCATTAAATCCTAAAAAAAAGCCTTCCATCACATCAAACGAGAAAAAAATCCGCGTTTTTCCGTGTTATCCGCGTTCCCATTGCCTATTCCCGAAAAAAAATCATTAATCGTTAATCGTTAAACATTAATCGTTTACAAAAAACACTTCCCGGGCGCCCAGCGTTTAGGAACTTGGGAACGTGTGAAATTTGTTGTTGGCATTCAGACGTTTCCAT
>DYSM01000535.1 GCA_020718265.1 Draconibacterium orientale
TTCATCAAATATACAACATTTCTTAAAATTCCCAAAGAAAAAACAAAAACCCGCCGTTTCGGGCGGGTTTCGTTATTTAAGAGAAGTATCAAATTAGTTTTTCGTGATAGTGTAGGTTAATGCTGTCGTGTTCATAACAATAGTGTAATTACCTGCGGCAGCAATTGCAATATTTGCACCACCCGGTGACAGCACGCCATCAGTACCTCCATAGTTTGTATCCCAACCATTCCCTTCTCGGAATTTAATTTCTCCCACAAGCAAATCAAGTGTAATTTCCCAAACTCCGTTACCTTTGAATGTCATATCCACATCACTGTCCCAACCAGTTGTAGGTACAGCATTTCCGATTACACCCCAAGATTGAGCAGAAACGATTGCGGAACCGGTTTTTGTGTACACTGCCGCAAAACCATTAGCTTTTGTCCATTTCAATTCAATTTTGAATTGAGCAGCTTGGGCTGCACCAATAGCAAAGTCGCCGCCACCCGGAACAAGTGTACTTGTAACGCCTGCAATTGTATCACCGGAAACAACACCACCGAAGTTTGTATTGATATTGAATATATTATCAGCAGAACCGGCTTCTGTTTCATCAATCACAACTTTCCAGCCTAACGAGTGGCGGAATTTGAACGTTTTACCAGCGGGCAAGTTCGCATTTTCAAAAGTCCAAGTCATGGCATCTTTATTAAATGCAGACATCGTCATTTGTCCTTGCTGTCCGTTCACCTCCCAAACAGAAGCAGGGATGAGCATGTAAATATTTGTAGTTTTGTCATACACAAAGTGATACATACCATCTTCTGCAACTGTGAAATTGCCTTTGCCTTCGCCCGCTGTACCTTGTTTAATGGTCTCGTTGATTTGCCAATCTTCACCTGCGATAACAACGTCTGCGGAAGTTTCAGGTCCGAATGTTTTTTCAACTCCGCCCTCAACTACAACCAAGTTAAAACCATCGGTTCCTGCTTTTACGGGTAAATACATTTCAAACAAGCCGGCTTTTGCCACTTGTACTGCTTCATTGATACCGGCATCCATGAGTACGGCATCTGTGTAAGCAGTGCCGGCACCTTTAATGTAGTAGCCGTCTTCAAGAGTTTCTTCAATCGGATCATCTTTTTTACAAGATGTCATTACGACCGACACTCCAACGAATGCAAGGATTGCAAACGTTCGGAAACTTAAAAATTTGTTTTTCATACTGTTAAAATTTAAATAAAAAAATAAAAAAAAATGATAAAAAATACTTGTTTAAAACTAATTAATTACGCGATTCATTGCCTGAAAACAATATTTCTCTGCCTTCAATAACTTCGTCTGCCCAATTTCCTTCTATATTTTTGAGTGCGTTTTGTGCCTTTAAAAACAAAACTTCATTGTTTTGCTTTTTCGGAGTGTGTTCTTTTTTCTTAATTTGTCTGATAATTTCATAGACAAACATTAACTCGTTCGCATTCATTGTAGATATTTCTTTGCTGAGAATATCATAAATTGCAGGCTTCAATGTGTGCTCAAAATTATTCAAAGTTAAAT
>DYSM01000536.1 GCA_020718265.1 Draconibacterium orientale
TATTGATACAGAATTTAATGCGCGCTTTTGGGTGCTGCCGTTTTTGTGCCGGGACGATTTTTGATGTTCTTTACGAACGTCCAAGCAATGGCGGAAAGTGCTAATGAAACCGCACTTATCCAGAATACAATGCTCTTATCGCCTGCACTTTGGATAAACGAACCGATAACAATGCTCGCTATCAATTGCGGAATTACAACCGACAAATTGAAAATTCCCATAAAAAAACCCATTTTCTTCTTGCTCACATTTTCGGTCATAATGGCGAACGGTAAACTTACCACAGCCGACCAACCGATGCTCACAATTGCAATCATAGCGTACAATGTCCATTGGTCGCGTGCAAAAAATACGATGCCCAAATATCCCAAAGCCATTGCCGCTACTGCCATGTAGTGCGTGCGCGTTTGTCCGAATTTGTTCGTGAGCGGTTGTAAGAGCAAAATAGGTAAAAATGCGCCGATAGCGTTCAGCAGAAAGAATGAAATACCTATCATGGTTCCGGTTTGGTCGGAAAACATTTTTGAAATTGCTTCCAACTCTGGCGTTAAATCTTGCTTTTGGCTTACCATTTTCATGGCTACTTTATATTTCTCGTAATCATCGGGTTTGAACATTTTTTGTTGTAAAAATGCAATAATGTAAACAAACATGGTTTGTATGCCTAACCAGCTGAATGCGTGTGCGATATAGATTTTTATCAATTCTTTCCAATTGGTGTCGAAATGGTCGGGTTCGTCGGGCGAAATGTCGGTTTCCGATTTTTCCAAACTTCGCGGTTCGGTAATGAAAAAAAGCGGTATGAAGGAGAAAATCAAAATAACAAAAACGCCGACGTAAATCAAGAAATAATTGCCGATAACTGCGCCTGTCAAGTAAGCTAATGCGCCGAAAAGGTTCGAGACGGATTGCATCCACGTGTAGCCTTTCGTGCGCGGTTCGCCTTCGGGTGTAACGTCTGCGATGATAGAACGCGTTGGGTTAAAGCTGATATTGATAGACAAATCCAAAGTTAGTGCAACGGTAACGGCTACGGCGAGCAGGCTGCCAATGCCAAGTGAACTTGCAATGACATCAATATTTGGTAAAGCCAAAATCGAAAGAGCCGCAAGCACTGCGCCAATCATAATAAACGGACGACGACGACCGCCCCAAAACCAAATTTTATCGCTGATTAACCCAACGATGGGTTGTCCTAAAATTCCGGCAAGAGGACCCGCTGCCCAAACGATACCAACTTCGTGAATATCAAGCCCATACTTGGTGGTAAGAATCCAACTCAATACAGCAATTTGAATTGACAGCGCGAAACCCATCGCCGTGGACGGCAAACCGAGTATCACATAAAACGAATTTGACAGGCGTTTTTGAAATCCTAACATGTTTAGTTCTTTATTATTACGGCTTTACATAAAGCAGTGGGCAAATTTATATTTTTTTGCGGAAATTCGGAAATTTCAACTCGAAATTAATATGTGAGTTCAGTATAAAAAGTCATAAAGTTGAAAGTTTGTAAAGTTAAATTACTGAT
>DYSM01000106.1 GCA_020718265.1 Draconibacterium orientale
TAAATAATTTGTTTACCGACATTGCCGTAGTTTCAGTACGTTGGCAATGTCGTTTTTGTATTTATTCTAATGTTAAAACTTAGCGCGTCAATTCGCG
Organism: Draconibacterium orientale; assembly: GCA_020718265.1. GTDB lineage: Bacteria > Bacteroidota > Bacteroidia > Bacteroidales > JAADGE01 > DYOJ01. The sequence goes on from DYSM01000106.1 coordinate 98, forward strand.
GAAAACTTCTTCGAGCGTTTTTTGTTCGAGTTTCAAAGTCATTAAAATCAATTTGTTGGCTACGGCAAAGCGAAAAATATCGGCGCGAATATCTGCCTGCGATTTGAAAAGGTAACGTGTTGCGCTGATTTTTTTTAGTTCAAAATTAGTTCCGATTTTCAGCAATTCCGTCTCAGTCAAGGTTTTATCAAATTCAACCTGAATGACAAATTGTTTATCGGACAAAGTGTCCTTTATTTGTCCTACGGCATTGTCTGCCACAATTTTACCTTGATTAATAATAATAACGCGGTCGCAGATAGCCTCAACTTCCTGCATGATGTGCGTGGAAAGCAAAACGGTTTTTTGAGAGCCTACTTTGCGAATCAAATTCCGAATTTCGACAATTTGGTTTGGGTCTAAACCCGTTGTAGGTTCGTCCAAAATCAATACCGAAGGGTCGTGAATGAGCGCGGCGGCAAGCCCCACACGCTGGCGATAACCTTTGGACAATGCTCCGATTTTTTTGTGCTGTTCAATTTGTAAGCCCGTCATGTCAATAATTTCAGCAACTCTGTTTTTAATATCAGCAACTTTATAGATTTTAGCCACAAAACGCAGATATTCTTTGACATACATTTCCAAATACAGCGGATTGTGTTCCGGCAGATAGCCTATTTGTTTGCGAATTTCAAGAATTTCCGTGCCGATATTCATGCCGTTTACAAGCACTATGCCTTCGTTGGGCGCAATGTAACCTGTAATAATTTTCATTATAGTGGATTTTCCGGCACCGTTCGGACCGAGGAATCCGACGATTTCGCCACCGGAAATTTCAAAATTTACGGCATCAAGTGCTTTTTGCTCGCCGTAAAGTTTCGTAATATTTTGAACAGACAGGGACATGCAATTGCGTATTTATTTGGAACGCAAACTTACAATAATTTCTTCAACCGAACGCGAATCGTCCGGCATTATTTCTAACGGCGGCTTTACGCCTGCCGAGGATACCAAAAACCGTTTGCACGACATCCGCCCTTTGAAACCGGCTTTGCAAAACAAATTCATATAAATTTCCTGTGCCTTTTCACTTGCAAGCATTTGACCTTGAAAAAGCGGACATTGCGGCGTTTTCGGACAAAAATTTTCTTGAATTTCCATTGTATTCAATATAGATTTATGAGTTCAGTATAAAAAGTCATAAAGTTGAAAGTTTGTAAAGTTAAATTACTTATAATAAGCAATTTACTTAAATTGTAAAATATTTTCAAAAACACTGATAATCAAGCATATAGATTGTTTAGCTGAAATAAAACAGGCTTTTTAGACCGGACTCATTTATAACGTAAAAAATGACGATTTATGATAAATATTTTGAAAGATCAGCAACAATAATAGCAGAATATCAGGATATGAAAAAAATGTATCCGCTCAAAAAAGCATGGCAATTGATAATCAGATAGTTACAACGTTGTAAATTGTCAAAATCTTGTTTTTTATCTAAAAAAGAGCTAAAACAAGCCATTTTTTAGTAAAATATGCTATTTTTTGTATGATTTTATAAAAATTAACCCGTTTTAATTTGTTGATATTTAGGAAGATATAATTTTACCATACTTTTTTGAGTGGATACGAAATTTCGTTCCGAATCTTTTAAGAAATTCTGTTGAAATTCAATTGAAACTATTAAAAAACAATGAATGACTACTTTTTGACTATTGAATGACAACCTTTTGACAACCTTTTGACTAATAAATGACATTCATCTTTACAATTTTTTTTAATCCTGCACTCTACTCAATTATACCGTATTTTTGCATCAAGTAGCTGGCATTCAGGTGTTCGCTCACGCCGTTTTTCATGGTGTAATCAAAAACCAATTGTCCGTCAATAATTTCAGATTCGAAGCGTTTATTGAAAATATTGCCGGGAAAGCGTTGCGCCAATTCGCCGAGTTGCACATCGTGCGTGGCTACAAGCCCGGAGGTTTGATACCGAATGAGTTGCAAAATTAAGCCGCGCGAACCTTCGTGTTTGTCCTTAGAATTTGTGCCGCGCAACATCTCATCAATAATGACAAAAAGACGTTCGTTGCGTTTGAGTTTATCCACAATTAATTTCAAACGCATTAGTTCGGAATAAAAATACGAAGCGTTTTCGCTCAAAGAATCTTGGCTTCTGATGCTTGTAAACAGCTCAATAGGTGTGAATTGCATATTTTTTGCACAGACTACACTTCCGGCTGAAGCCAAAATCATATTTACGCCCACGGTTCGCAAGAACGTGCTTTTGCCTGCCATATTTGCGCCCGTAACAATGCCGATTTTTTGTAAACCTTCAATTGTAAAATTGTTTGTAACTCGCTTTGATTCAGGAATCAGCGGATGTCCGGCTTCTTCAATGTTCAGAATAAAATTATCTTGAGAAATCTCCGGAAAACAGAACTTCGGATTATTGAATGAAAAATTTGCAAGACTCGACAAGGCATCTATTTCGCTCAAGGTTTCAAAAAAGGTATCGAAAAAAGAATGATTCTGTTTTTTAAATTGTTCAAGTGCTAAAACCACATGCAAATCCCACATCAGCAACATGTTGAGCATGAAACCGACAACTAAATTCAGCCTGTAATCGAATCGTTTTAGCAAAGTTTCCAATTTTTTCAAATGCACGAGCGCGTTTTGGTGTTCGGAGATTAAATTCGATTTTAATGTTTGGAGATAATCTGACTTAAACTGTTCTTCAGCAACGCATTGTGCCAAGCGGCGCACAACACTGAGCGTTTGCGCTTTCGATTCCAATTTTGCGTGTTGCGCGTTAATGTAACGCAGTTTCAAACCAATAATTGTCAAATTTAAAGTGCCGAAAAAAGCGAGAAGTGAATAAGGTAAAAATCCGAAGATACATAAAATCAACACACTAAACGTGAACGCCGGGAACGCAAACGCAGCAATTTTCCAAAATTTCGACAGTGTCAATTCTGTTTTTTCCGAGGTCCAAACGCTGAATGCACGATGCAAATCATCTTCGATTTTCGAGTATTCGTTTTTGAAAAATTCTTTTTGAGCGTAAGCAGTTCCGTGAATTGCAAATTTTTGTCGGAAATTCAAGCGTTCTGCTAAATCGCGGACTGCATTTTGTTTGTTCAAAATTTCGGAACGTTCGCGCACAGTGGTTTGCAAATAGTCGGCAAGTCGCAACTTTCCGCCAACAGTTACGGTTCTGTTAAGATATTGGAACAGAGATGATTTTCCGAAAATATCCATGTCAGACGTAAACGCGTGCGCATGGTTTTGAAATTCTGCGCCGTCGTGAAATTGCGAAAAATTGTTCGACAACGCATCCGTTTCGAGTTGATTAATGCGCAAACCGACTTCGGCTTCCTGAATTTCGTTTCGAGTTTCGTTACTTTTTTTAAGAAAAATAAAAAATAAAACGAACATCAATGCTCCGGATGCCGGTATCCAAACCGTTTCCCAAAAGAAAACTGATGCTATTGCCGACAAAAAACAGATTCCGCGCGCAATAGTCAGAATACGCAGATGCTTTTCGGCTTGTTTCTTCCGATTTTCAAAAGATGTAAATCTGTCCGCGTAAGTTGTGTAACTCATTAAAATTCAATGTTTAAACTTAATCTTTAATTTCTACGGGTTCGGTTTCTACGTTTGTAATTTGTTTCAACAAATCGTTATTAAACGCTTTTGTCGTTAAGCGTTTATCTAAAGTAAGAAGTAGAGACGGAAGTAATAATGAATTGGAAGTAGCTGCAAATAAAAGTGTTAGCGAAATTAAAAGTCCAAGTGCAACGGTTCCGCCAAAATCGGACATTACAAAAATTCCGAATCCGACAAACAAAATCGAAATTGTATAAATCACGCTTACCGATGTTTCTTTCAACGCAAGAATCGTAGATTTCTTTATGTCCCAGTTGGTTAGCTTCAATTCTTGGCGATATTTTGTAAAAAAATGGATTGCATTATCGACCGCGATACCGAACGCAATGCTAAAAATGAGAATCGTGGACGGTTTGAGCGGAATATCCATAAATCCCATAATTGCAGCAGTAAAAGTCAAAGGTAAAATATTCGGAATCAGAGAAATAAGTATCATCCGGTACGAAGTGAACATCGCAGCCATGATAATGGAAATCATCAGAATTGCGAGAGCCAAACTGCCGAACAGATTATTTACCAAGTGCGCTGTGCCTTGCGTGAACACAACACTTGAGCCGGTGATGTGGGTTTCGTAGGTTGCTTTGGGGAAAATAGTATCGAGTGTCGGACGCAGTCCTGCACGCAATTTGCGCATTTCGTGCATTCCGATGTCTTTCATGCGGGCACTTACGCGCGCTGTTGCGAAGGAGGAATCGACAAACGATTTGAGTAAATTGTTAGAATTTCCGGAATTAGACGAGCCTGACAAATTTTTGATATATGGCTGTAAGTTAGACGATTCCGTCAAAGTCGGAAAGCGATACGTTTTCGGATTTCCGTTGTTGTACGCCTGATTTGCAAACATAATCGCATTGGCAATAGACAAGGAACGTGTCAGAAATTTGTATTTCAATAAACTGTCTTGCAAAGTGTTAATGCGTTTAATGTCAGCATAATTCAGCGTATCACCACTTCGTTTTATGACAGTAATTTCAAACGGCATCACGCCGCCGGTCATATTTTCAAAATATTTTAAATCCATAAAAACCGGATTATCTTGCGGAATATCGTCCACAATAAACCCTTGCGTGCGCATTTTGCTGATTCCGAAAACCGCTACAACGGATAAAACAATGACCGTTATGTAAATCGCTTTGCGTTTATTGCTGACCAAATATACAGTATAATCGACCATTTTAGCCACAAGTTTATTGTCGATGTGTTTGACATGGCGGTCTTTTGGCGCAGGTAAGAAGCTGAAAAACACAGGAATAAGCGTGATTGACAGCACAAAAACGCCCATGATATTTACGGAAGCTACGATACCAAACTCTGTTAAAAGATTATTTCCGGTAGAAATAAACGTGGCGAAACCCGCAGCCGTCGACAGGTTTGTGAGAAAGGTTGCATTGCCGACTTTTGAAATTACGCGATGCAAAGCCTTGATTTTATTACCGTGTTTTCGATATTCGTGATGGTATTTATTGAGCAAAAATACACCGTTCGGAATGCCGATGACAATTATAAGAGGCGGAATCATGGCAGTAAGAATCGTTACCTGATAGCCGAGCAACACGAGCGTGCTCAAACTCCAAACCACGCCGATTCCGACAATCAACATCGAAAAAAAGACAACTTTAAACGACCTGAAAAACAGATACAAAATAAACGCCGTAACCAACATTGCCAATCCGATGAACATGTAAAGCTCTTTTTTTACCATCATGGAAATTCGCGTGCGCATGTATGGCAAGCCTGAAATTTTAATGTCGATTTCGTTATCTTTTGCATAGGCGCGCATAACACCCTCAATATCATCCATAAACGCCTCGCGCGCTTTGTCGTTTATAACTTTGGGCGACACGGTTATGGCTACAAAATAAAACGATGAATCCTTGATATACACCAAGTTATCGAAAAACGGATATTTGTGCAATTGCAACTTCAGGCTGTCAAGCTCTTGTTGGGAGTTTACGGAATCGGGAAATATCTTCACAAAATCGAACTTGCTGTTTTCCAAATCCTTATGTGTTCCGTAAGCATCGGCGGCAGAAAATACATTTAGAACGTAATCGTGTTTGCGCAATTGTCGCATCAATTTTTGCCAATCGTTAAATTTTTCTTTTTCAAAAAAATTCTCGTCCTGAAAGCCGGCAATAATTACATTGGCATCTTCACCAAAGGTTTTCTTAAAATTTGTCATCTCCAAATATACCGAATCGGTTTTCGGAAGAAGCGATGCGTATTCGTAAGACATCTGCAGAAATTGCACTTTGTATGCCATAAACGCAGTAAACAACGCGACGACAATGAGAAAAATCACGCGATTTCTGATAACTTTACCGGCAAGATAACTCCACATAATTTCGATATTAATTTTTACAGAGAAGGCAAAAGTAAAATAATAATTTGTAATCTTGTTCGATTTTGAAGTGAGTTTTTTGGAGTGTGATTTTAAATTACTTTTTTGTAAATTTGTGAAAATACATTTTGCATGAAAATACTTCTGCTTTCGCTGATTATTCTACTAAACAGCTTGCTGATTGCACAAAATTCGACCGAAGTTTCGGGCAAAATTTCCGACAGAAAGCACCGCCCGATGCCTGCCGTTTCCGTGCAAGATGCCGGTTTTGCCGATGTCTTTACGCTCAGCGACAGTGCCGGAAATTTTCGTATTACCCTGCCCCGCCCGCAAGCCGAGATACAATTTTCTTACAAAAATTATGTTACACAAACGCATAAGATAAAATTTGATACAGTGCTGAGCATAAGTTTATTACGAAAAACTTACAGCCGAAGCGGGCTTGGAATTTCTACTTACGTCGGCGGCACAAATTTACACATCGATGTGTCCGAACTTCTCGGATACGACAGTGCCGTGCATGTGAAAATGAAACCGCTTGCGCTGAAATTTAACATCCACCAACCCATACAAAATGCGTGGGAACAACACTACGAATTTGAACTCGGGCTGCATTTTTTAGATTATTTTGACACAGCTACAAATTTGCAAAAAAAAGGCGCAATCGGGCGTGCGGTTATGACCACAACGTCAAATTATCATGTTTCGATTTTGCCAAAACTAAGCGGATTTGTCGGTTTTGGCGCGCAACTTCAATACATTGCCGTGTTGAAAAACATAGCAGCAGGTGCACATTTCAACGTCGGTTTTGCGGTTCCTTTGCGCGAACACGCACTGCGTTTCACTGTATTTTCAGATATCACGGGCGGAAAAGTCAAAGATTTTGGCGTTGCGACAGGACAACCGTTCCGACTCTCTGTTGCCGGAATCGGGGCGGAATATGTGTTTTAATATTATTTTTTAACAAGCTCAATTTCAAATAGTTTAGGCCATTTTTTGCCTGTAACAAATAGTCGTTTTGTTGCGGCATCGTAAGCAATTCCGTTCAAAACATCGGTATTTGAAGTCCAATCGTTCATGGGCAAAATGCCATCTAAATCAATGTAAGCCAAGACTTTACCGGTTTTAGGGTCGATGCGGGCGATTTTTTCGTATTGATAAATATTTGCAAAAATTTCGCCGTTTATGTATTCCAATTCGTTGAGCAATTTCACGGGACCATCGTTGTCGTAAACCTCCAAACGGTCTGTAACAGAATACGTTGTCGGGTCCAGAATGCTGATTGTGGGTGTGCCGTCGGTCATAAACAATTTTTCGCCGTCCGTGCAAATCCCCCAGCCTTCGCCCGTGTATGAAAATTCGTCAATTTGTTTGAAACTTGTAAAATCGTAAATGAATCCGCGCCCCGAATCCCACGAAATTTGAACTATCTTATTGTCGAACAGCACAATACCTTCTCCGAACACATCAGTCGGAATGGCAAAACTTTGCAGCACTTCGCCGGTTTCGAGTTTCACTTTTCGCACGGTCGATTCGCCTTTTAAGCCTGTGGCTTCATACAAAAAACCGTTGTGCCAAAACAAGCCTTGCGTGTAGGCATTCACATCGTGTTTATACACTTTTTTTACATTGTAAGTATATTTTTCGGGCTTCGTGTCCGGATAAATCACAATTTTTTTGGATTCGAGCGTCTTTTTTCCGGTTTCAAAATATTCAATCTCAAAACTATTACTTCCGGTTTTTCCAAACGTTCCGTCCCAAAGAAATTCCGGTTTTTCGGCGGAAATATTTGATATAAATTTATCATTTACAAATAGTTGCATTGAGTCAGGTTTATGTCCGTCTTTGATTTTCAAAGTCAGAGTTACCGCTTCGCCGAGTTTGTAATTTGCTTCGGCTGAAGAACTTACGGAAATAGTAAAAAACGCATCAGTTTTTGCGTTTGTCGAATTATTTTCGCTCGAATCTTTTCCTGAATTTTCGGAATTACTGTCAGATTTACAGGAACTTGCAAACAAAACGATTGCGAAAACGGCTGTCAAAATTTTGAATTTCATGCTGAATATTTTGCACAAAGTTAGAAAAAATTAATAAATCAAAGGTCGAACTCCGTCTCGAATTACAACAATTTCGCCGTCGGAACAATCCACGAGTGTGGAAGGCTCGCTGTTTCCGTATCCGCCGTTGATAACTAAATCTACCTGATTTTCAAAGCGTTCGGCAATCAGAGACGGGTCTGTTGTGTATTCCACAATGTCATCTTCGTCGATTACGGAAGTTGTAACTATCGGATGTCCAAGCTCATGCACAATTGCGCGAACAATTTTATTGTCGGGAATGCGCACGCCAAGCGTTTTTTTATTGTTTTTACTAAATTTTTGAATTTTTTGGCTTGCTTCCAAAATAAACGTAAACGGACCCGGCGTATTCTTTTTAATGATTTTAAAAATCTGATTTCCAATCGGTTTTGTAAATTCGGCAACCATGCTCAAATCTTCAAACATAAATGAAAAGTCCGCTTTTTCGGGTTTCATATTTTTGAGCCGCGCTAAACGATCCACAGCTTTGGATTTTGAAAAATCGCAAGCAATGCCATACACCGAATCAGTCGGCAGAATGACCACGCCTCCGTTGCGAATCAGGTCGGCAACTTGTCTAATCAGCTCTTGGTCAGGGTTTTCCGGATAAATTTTGACTAACATAAAAATAGTATTGAGTAACCAGTGTTTGTAAGAAAACGTGTAAATATAT